>DASRSF010000178.1:0-7415 GCA_035656615.1 Vulcanimicrobiaceae bacterium
TTTCTCACACGCGTTGGTCATGAATGTTCTTTTATAAGCGCCCGGGCTGCCGCAATCCCGCTGCGCACGGCCGACTCCATCGTATCCGGCCACCCCGTGGCCGTCCAGGCACCCGCCACGACAACATTATCGTGCACGGTCCAGGGTCCCGGCCGCACGGCATCGGGCCCCGGAAGATACGTTCCCTCGGGATTCCGCGTAACCGCCCCCCGGACGAGATTTGCGCCCCGAAGCTGCGTGACCCGGGCCTGCACTTCGTCCCATGCCGCAGCAACCATTTCGGCGTTCGGCTTGGTGACGAATTCCCCGGCCGAACTGATGCTGCAACATAAATAGCCCGGAGCTTTCTGAAATATCCACTGGACGGGTGAATCGAGCAGCGCCGCAAAATCGACGTCAAGTTCGCTGCCCTCATACCAAAGATGAACGTCCATAATTGCAAACGGCTCGTACGCGCCGATTGGCGGAAGCCCAAGTGCGTTATCCGGTCCGGCGAGCTTTTCCAATGCGCGCGGCGAGACGGCAAGAACGGCCGCGTCAAATTCCTGTTCGCCGGCTGCCGTGGCCAAGCTGACGCGCGCATCGCCGGAATGAAAGCCGAGCACCGCGCAAGAACGGTGAACCGCTTCCAACCGTGCTGCCGCCGCTTCCATTATGGTCGCCAGCGGCACGCGCGAATAACCGAAACGCGCCGCACTTCGGTCCGACAGGAACGCTGTGGAAAGAACGAACGCCGCGTCCGCGGCGTCCATGCGATCGAGCGGCGCATTGAGGGCGGGCACCAAGAACGGTTCCCAGAATGCCGCAATCGCTTCGCCTCCTTGCCGCGCTTGATGCAACCACGAAGCGAACGATTCGCGCGGCAGTGAAACATTGCGTTTGCGCAGCACGAGCAAAGCGCGCACCACTTGCAATTTGGAGCGCAGCGAAAGATGCCGGTATCGCAAAAACGAGACCACGATATGCAGCGGCGCGGGCAGATTGGCGGCCCGCAAAACGCTGCGAACGCCGGCGCGCGAATAGGCCACGACTTCAAAGCGCTTTTGCAGGTACAACGCGCTGCCCATCCCCACGCGCTGCACAAACGCGATGAACTGCGTGCAGCACGCCAGGAAAACGTGCTGTCCGTTGTCCACGATCCGGCCGTCTACTTCAAAGGAGGTCGCACGGCCGCCCAGCAGCCGGCTTCGTTCGAACAGCTCGACCGCATACCCCGCGTCGTGCAATTCGGTTGCCGCAGCCAGTCCCGCTAATCCGCCGCCGATGACCGCTACCCGCGGCGCAGCCATGAACCCAGAACCACGCCCAATTTCTCACGCCGGGAGAGCGCCGCGCGTTCGCGCAGCGGCAATTCCGGATCGCGTTCGATTTTCTGCAAAATGCCTTCGTAGATTCCCGCCATCGTTTGAACGCAGGCGGCCGCACGCCGGGGAATGTACCGCAGCACCGGATAACCCGTAGCAAAAAGCTCGCGCGCCCGCTGCGTTTCGAAGGCGATTACATCGTTCCAGCCCGCGCCGGGCTCACCGCGCAGCAGGGCATGTTCCGAGATGCCGAAGCGCCGCAGGTCCTCCGCCGGGAGATAGATGCGGCCCATTTCCGCGTCTTCACGAACGTCGCGCAAAATATTCGTCAGCTGCAGCGCCAATCCAAGATCGTCGGCGTGCTGCAACGCGCAGTCGTCCGTATACCCGAAGATACGTACGCACATGCGTCCCACAACCGATGCCACCAAATAACAATACTCGCGCAGCGAGGACCAATCTTCGTATCGCGAGAGCGTACAATCACGTTCCACGCCGTCGATAAGTGCTTGCAGTTCGCTTTGCGGGATTTCGTACCGCGCCACCGCGCGCGCCAGCACGCGCATCACCGGGTCGTCCACATCGTGCGTCCGCGCCGAATAGCAGGCGCGAACGCGTGCGCGCTGCGCGGCCAAACGCCCGGGAATCAGTTGCGGTGACGCGGCGCTATCGACCTCGTCGTCTACTTGCCGTGCAAAGTCGTACAGGGCATAGATCGCAACGCGCTGATCGTGCGGCAGGGAGATGAACCCCCAGTAAAAATTTTTGGCTTCGCGCCGGGCCATCTCGCGGCAAAAGCGCTCGGCTTCTTCTTCAACCGTTCGCGGGCGGCGAACGTACCCGACCGCCTCAAGCGGTCGTAGCATCGTTCACCTGCGCCGCGCGACCGGCAGCCGCGACTGCGGCCTGCATGAGGATGCGCATTTTCGTCCGTTTCGATACAACGGGCCGCCGTACATCCGTTCTATATCCAATCCCCTCGATCGCGCTGCAAATCGAAAGGCCGCCCAGCCGATAGAGCGCGAGCTGAAAGCGCAGCGCGGCCGGCGCCATCCGCTCGAGCGCCTCTCCGCTTGCGAGCAACGTTCGGGCGCGTTCGACGAGCGAGCGCACAGCGACCACAATGCCCCCGGCTTCCACATCGTCTTGCAGCAGATAGCGTCGTCCAAGCGCCGCGTCACGCCCGACGTCCTGCGCGTGGTTGGCGAGCTGCAGGCCGATGCAGACGTCGTCGGAGAGAGACTCCGCCACGGGATTCGCCATGCCGAAGAAACGCAACACGACGCGTCCCACCGGTGCAGCGGAAAGCATGCAATACGCGCGCAATTGCGGCCAGTTGCGATACGCTTGGACGTGTTGATCCTGTTCGTTTGCGGCAATCAGATCGAGGAACGGCTGTTTATCCAAGCCATATCGTTCCACGGTTTCCCGCAAGGCGATAAATACCGGATGAACCGGCGGCGCGCCCGAAAAAAATTCTTCGGCCTGCTCGCGCCAGCGGCTCAGACGGGCAAGAGCTTCGTGCCTCGTCCCGCTTTCATCGCCAAAGTCATCCGTTGTGCGGCAGAACGCGTAAAAGCGCATCAAGTCCAAACGTATGCGCGGGGGTACGAACCGGGAAGCGACCGCGAAATTCTCGTAGTGCCGTGTTGCCAACACACGGCAGTACGCGTCCGCGGCCTGCTGCTCCGTCATCGCAACCGTTCGTCGCGGTGCAAAATCCGTTCCGTGACGCGCAGATTCTGAATGTTTCGTTCGCCGAGCGCAAACATTGCAACGCGCAACACCTGGCAAAGCTCAGCCGCGAGTTCCGCTGCAGCTTCGTATCCGGCGCCCGCGGCGCGCAAGAACGGACCCGCTATACCGACCAGATCGGCGCCCAAGGCAATCGCTTTGACGACATCCATCCCGGTGTGAATTCCGCCGCTTCCGATGATCGTTGCTAGGGGATACCCGTTGCGAGCGGCACGAAGCGCCTCCGCGGTCGAGATGCCCCATCCACTGAATTGCGCCGCGACGCGCGCACGCCAGGGCTCCGTGATGCGATGGCGTTCCACTTCACTCCACGATGTGCCGCCTGCGCCCGCAATGTCAATCGCTGCAACGCCCGCATCAAGCAGTCTACGGACCACTTCCGGATCGATTCCCCAGCCTACTTCTTTGACGACGATCGGAACCTCGAGTCGCGAGCAGATGTGCTCAATTTGACGTAACAAACCGCCGAAGAACGTATCGCCTTCCGGCTGCAGCGCCTCTTGAAGCGCGTTCAAGTGTAGAACGAGCGCGTCCGCCGCAAGCATCTCCACGAGCCGCCTGCAGTCGTCGACGCCGTAACCCCTATTGAGTTGAACGGCGCCTAAATTTGCAAAGAGCAGCACATCGGGTGCGATGTCGCGCACGTCAAAGGTTTCTTTGAGCTCCGGATGTTCCAGAAGCGCCCTGCCCGAGCCCAGGCCCATGGCCAGTTTGCGCTCCTGCGCAACCTGGGCCAGAATCTGATTGATCTGCGCGGATTCCGGCGAGCCGCCGGTCATACACGAGATCAGAATGGGCGCTTGCAGTTTCCGGTTGAAAAACTTCGTCGTCGTATCAATTTCGGCCAGATCCACCTCGGGCAATGCACAATTGACCAAGCGGAACGCGTCAAAGCCGTTGCTGATGCCTTTTGCGCCGACGTCACGCTCCATATTGATACGGACATGATCCGCCTTGCGCGACGGCGTTCCGTCGGTGCGTTCAGCGAGTGCGCGTTGCGATGTAATGGGCCACCTCCTCAAATTCGTTGGTCGCATGTTTGTCCAGACCGGCGCGCACGATCCTATTGGTTGATTTTGCCGCGTATTGCAAAGCCGCTTTGCGCGCAAGCGTCTCGGCCCCTACCTCATCGAGCAGCGAGCGCAGCCGTGCTTGCGGATCATCATCCTTCAGAAGAACGAGATCCCGAAGCTGTTTGCGCTGCTGCTGGGACATCGCGCGGATCCCTGCGATGACCGGAAACGTCATTTTGTAGCGGCCGGCATCGCCTCTTCGCGATTTTCCCGTGGACGCCGGATCGCCGTACATGCCCAGCACGTCGTCACATATTTGAAACGCGGTGCCCAGCAGCCGTCCGGCGGCCCGAAGGGTTTGCGCGCGTTCCGGGGACGCCCCCGCCGCCACCGCTCCCGCCTTCAAACATGCACCCAAAAGCGCGCCGGTCTTCGCCCCGGCCATTCGAAGATACATGCGCGGCGTGGCCTCAATCAGGTCTTCGAGCTCCAGATCCAAGCACGAGCCTTCAATGGATTCCAGTGCCGCTTCACCAATCGCACGGGTGGCAGCCAGCGACCGGCCCGGCCGGTTGTAACCTTGCAGCGCGACTGCGAACGCCGAGGCCCGTATGGCGCCGCGAGTGGTGGTATCGCCGTCCTGAATGTCGTCGTGGACCAGCGTGGCGTTATGAAACCATTCGATCCCGCACGCGGCCGGCAGTGCGTCTCGCACGTCGCCTCCGCAGGCGCCGCATGCCCAAAGCGTGAGACTGGAACGTATGAGCTTGCCGCCTTTGACAGGCAGAGCCTGTCCTATCTCGTCGGTCCAGCCCAGGTGATACGACATCATCATCGGTGCCCACGACGAGCTGCGCACGGGCTCCGTGCGCATGAAGCCGGTAATGAGCGCGCGGTGCCGTGTGAACAGTAATGGCTCGAGCCCGCCGGGTTCATCGGCGCGTTCAATCATTGTCCGCCCTGGGCGGCTTGCGTGTACGTCTATCTCGATCTCCTATGGGAACGCGGGCGGCTTGTTCTGGTCCGCTATCCTGGCGCTTGGCCGCATCTGTAACCGAAGCCTCCCCGAGGTCGCGCGACACCTACGAGGAATCATCGCGCCGTGCGTCGCCTGATTGTAACGGCCGATGACTTCGGTTTGGCCTTGCCGGTAAACGAAGCGGTGGAGCGCGGTTATCGTGAAGGGGTGCTTTCAACGGCAAGCCTCATGGTCGCAGCGCCGGCAACGTCTGATGCGATCGAACGCGCGCGTCGCCTGCCCGGTCTTGCCGTCGGCCTGCACGTCGTGCTCGTCAACGGTCGTCCAAAACTGCCGCCGGAGCGAATTCCGCTGCTGGTCGGAAGCGACGGCGAATTTCAGAAAAACCTATTTGCCGCCGGAATGCGTTATTTTTTTCTGCCCGGCGTGCGCAAGCAGTTGGAAGATGAAATTCGCGCGCAGTTCGCGGCGTTTGCGCACGCGGGTTTGCGGCTGGATCATGTCAATGCGCAAAATCATTTGCACGTGCATCCCACGGTGCTTTCCCTGATCATGCGGGTCGGACGGCAATACGGGATGCGCGCGGTGCGCGTTCCCTATGAGCCCGCGCTTGCGTCATGGCGGGCGATGCGCGGCAACGTTGTGCCGCGTGCCGCGACCGCGCTCGGTCTGGCTCCGTGGCTGATGCTGATGCGCGCGCGCCTGCGCCGCAACGGCATAACGACCAACGATTATGTCTTCGGCATGCACGAGAGCGGGCGGATGACGGCGCAACGCGTACGCAAATTCATCGAGAACCTCCCGCACGGCACATCGGAGGTGTACGTGCATCCCGCCACGCAGGCTTGGCCTGGTGCCGAACCGCCCGATTACGATTTCGCCGGCGAATTCAACGCCCTGATCGATCCGCTGGTCATCGCGGCGGCACGGAGTCCGCAGATCGAGCGCACGACATTCCTTCGCTTAGCCGGTTCGCATGCATCATAGCTTGCGCGGCGCGCTCGCGATGGCGGCCGGTGCATGCACGCTGGCGGGACTGGCGTATAGCGGGATCGCGTTGATGCAGATGCGTCGCTTCCGGCGCACGCTTCATACCGCGGCCGATGTTCTCGGCGTTCCGGTAACGGTACTCAAGCCGCTGCGCGGACTTGAACCGCGTCTGTACGAAAATCTGTCGTCGTTTTGCCGTCAGCGTTTTGCGCGGTACCAGATCATTTTCGGCGCCGCCGACGCCGGTGATCCGGCCCTCGCGGTAGCCAGACGCGTGGCTCGCGATTATCCCCAATGCGATATCACCATCGTTGCCGGGCGGGCCGAGTACGCGGCAAACCCGAAAGTCGGCAATTTGCTCGGCATGATGCCGTTCGTCAAACATCCGATTATCGTTTTGGCGGACAGCGACATCGAAATTGACGACAGCTACCTGTCCACCGTAACGGCGGGGTTTACGGATCCGCAAACGGGTGCCGTAACCTGCCTGTACGGCGCAGTGCCGCGCACGGGTTGGGTCTCGCAGCTTGCGGCTATGTACGTAAACGAGTCGTTCGCACCTTCCGTGCTTGTTGCGCGCGCGATCGAGCCGTTGAACTATGCTTTCGGGGCGACGATCGCGGTGCGCGCCGGCGTGCTCGAAGCGATCGGCGGTCTTAGCGCGCTGCGCGATTATATCGGTGACGACTACATGCTCGGCCGCTTGGTCGCGCGGGCCGGGTATCGCGTGACGCTTGCTCCGTACGTGGTTCAAACCGATGCAACGGATGCGGATTTGGCAGCGCTGTGGGCGCACGAACTGCGATGGGCCAGAACGATACGCTTGCAGCGGCCGGCCGGCTACGCGGGATCAGTCATCACCAACGTCCTTCCGTTCGCGTTTCTTTTTGCGGCGGCATCGCGTTGCGCTGCCGGCTACCTTGCTTTCGCTCTAGCGGCGCTGGTTCGCGTCATGTTGAGCGCGCAGGCGCGAAAGACTTTCGCACCATCGGCCAGGGCCGGATTGTGGCTCGTACCGGTGCGAGATGTCCTAAGCCTAGGAGTCTGGTGTGCCGGGTTGTCGGGACACGGCGTGACCTGGCGCACGAGGAACTACAACGTTCAATCGGGCGGCCGTATGGACGAAAGCCCTGTAAACTGTAACGATTTGGTTTAGCGTTAGGTCCGTGGACCTAACCCGAACGCAAGTTGCGCGTAGATGCGCCGATATCATACGTTGAATCAGGATGATAAAGGGGCAGAAATGAAAGACCGCACGCTTGTAGCGCTGGACACGGACGACTCGTACTTCAACGACTGGCTGATCGATTTGTTCAGCCTTGAGCGGCATGCCTCGGATCGATGGAACGATCGCATGTGGACGGGCGTACGGCC
>DASRSF010000179.1:0-5820 GCA_035656615.1 Vulcanimicrobiaceae bacterium
CACGATGCGTTTGGGCGCGTACGCATGCCAACTGGAGCCCGATACGCTGGCGGCGAAGGCCTACGGCGAATCGACGATCACCGAGCGCCACCGGCACCGCTATGAGTTCAACAACCGGTATCGCCCGCTGTTTGAAGAACACGGGATGCGCTTTTCCGGCCACCATGTCATCGATAAGACGACGCTGGTCGAGATGATCGAACTGCCGGCCGACATGCATCCATGGTTTTTGGGAACACAAGCGCACCCCGAGTTCAAATCCCGACCAAACCGGCCATCGCCGTTGTACCGGGATTTCGTCGGCGCCGCGCTGGCGCGGGAAGAGCGTTTACGTGAAGAAATTCAATACGCCCCCTCACCCGTTCGCTGATCGCGCGACCGGTTCATATTAAGCCTGCGGACATTACGGCGGTCATTCTGGCGCGCAATGAGGCGGCGCGGATTGACCGGACGCTCGCATCACTGCCTGCGCAGATGCAGCGCATCGTGGTGGACCATCAATCGACGGATTCGACCGCCGCGGTCGCACAAGATGCCGGAGCCGCGGTTTTTACTCGTCCGTTTACGGGATTCGTGGATGCGCGGCTTTTCGCGCTTGGCCAAGTGCGGACGGCGTGGACACTGATGATTGACGCGGACGAAGTGCTCGATCAGCGCTTACGTTCGGCGATTCTGGCTGCCTGCGAGGACGCCGACGGCTATTATGTTCGCCGCAATACGTTTTTTTGCGGAAAAGCGTTGCGCATGTGGCGCGAAGAACGGCTGCTGCGGCTTTTCCGCAGCGATCGTGCAACGTTAGCGGCATCCCCCGCCGCAGGCGGAGGAGCGCAGCTGCACGAGCACTGGCATGTGACCGGAGCTGCGCGGGATCTAGGCGGCGTGCTGCTTCACGATTCATATCCCAGCCGGGAGAGCTATCGAAAAAAGTTCGACGAATATACAACGATTGAAGCGGCCGCAATGCCGCCGGCTTCGGCCGCATCGCTCCTGGCGGCTGCTGCTCAAGCCGCGCTTCGCTTTGCCTACCTGTTGGCGCTGCGCGGCTGTCTGCTGGACGGTTGGCGCGGCGTGTACGTTGCCTTTTTTACCGCGCTCTACCGGCCGGCGGTTCTGTTCAAAGCCCGGCGCGGACGTTGAGCGTCGTTGCGCTGGACGCGCGTCTAACGCGGCAAATGTCCGTCGGGATGCAAACGTACGTACGCGAGCTCGTTCGCCGGCTGCCGCAGGTTGCTCCCGATATGCAGTTCCGCATCTTCGATCGGGGGGCCAACTTCGGGATCGACGAGCAGATCCGTTTGCCGCTGGCCATCCGGCAGGCGCGCCCCGATCTCACGCATTTTCTTTCGATGTACGTCCCGCTGTTTGCGTCCAAACCGTTCGTCCTTACGGTTCACGACCTCATTCATTTACGCTATCCGCAGTATTTCAAACCGAAGGTGCGTCCCTATTATCAGACGGTGGTGCGCAGCGCTTGTGCGCGCGCCCATGCCGTGATAACGGACGATCCCCGCACCGCTATCGATCTGCAGACCTTCCTGGGTGTGCATCCGGACAAGGTGCGCGTGATTCCACTTGGCGTGGAAGAACGATACCTTGAACCGGTGCAGCCGCATCAGGCCGCACGGCCGTACATGATCTATGCCGGCAACCATCGTGCGCACAAAGACCTGCCCACGATGCTGCGAGCATGGACGCTGCTGCCGCCGGAGGTCGAGCTCGATCTGTACATGACCGGAGATGACGATTTCGGCGGCCAGCTCGAGGCCTATCATCGTACGCGGGGACGCGTCGTAATGCTCGGACAGGTTTCTTTGGATGCTCTGGCAAGCTACTACGCCGGTGCGCGCGCGCTGATGCACCCGGCGATCTGCGAGGGATTCGGTTTACCGATGCTCGAGGCGATGGCCGTAGGGTGTGCCGTCATTGCAAGTTCCGGCGCGATTCCTTCGGTCCTTGAAGATGCGGCGCTCACTTTTGCCCCGGGCGACGCGCGCGCTGCCGCTTGCGCCCTGGAACGCGTGCTACGCGATGAGGGATTCGCGCGCAATCTCGTCATACAAGGGCAAACGCAGGCGCGCGCGCTGACGTGGAACCGTTGCGCGCAGGCAACCGCACAGGTGTACCGTGAAATCGTGGAGGAGCAAGCACGCCGATGAGACGACAGGCCGCAGCGTTTCTTTGCGCCGTTGCTGTACTTGGAGCCGCCCATGTTGCGCCCTCAAAATCCAATGCCAAACACGTCGGCAAACAGGTTCTTCCCATTGCCGTCGTACTGAACGGCACCAAACTCTCCGTTGAGCCGGCGCCCACGTTTTATAAGGACCATTTAATGGTGCCCGTACGCCGGATTCTCACCTCGCTGGGCCTGGATTTCGAGAAAGAAGGCCGCCTGGTTCGCACGCATGCGGGCGCAAAAACGATCACCCTGCAGATAGGCAGCGCCACGGCCACCGTTGATAATGAACCCGTCCAGTTGGACGCGGCTCCCGTTGAAATAAAAAACGTACTGTATGCACCGCTCCGCTTCTTTACCGATGCGCTCGGGGCGCAAGCTGTCTTCGACCGGCAAACGCGCAGCGTTGAGATCATCTCGACGCTGTTGGGACGCAGCGGTAACGGGATGGTCATGTCCAGCGGCGGCGGCCTGGAACAGACGGGCACGATTACGGGCGTTGACCTGGAGTCCGATCCCCCCACGCTTACCATCAGCTACAACGCCTCGGTGCGGACGCTGCAAATCCGTCCGGACGTCGTTGTGATAAGCCAAGACGTGAATACGGGAACCACGAACGCGGGCGATCTCGAACACGTGCGCGCGGGTGACTTCGCGCAGCTGCGCGTTGACAGAGGAGGACGCATCAAACAAATCGTCGACGCGTTCGGTACGCGCAACGGTACCGTCGCCTCCGTCGGCGGATCGCAACTCGTGTTGGACGATGGGCACGTTATCGCGCCAAGCCGTTCTACGACAATCTCGCTCAACGGATCAAACGCTACGCTCGATCAGATTGAGATCGGCGACAGCGTGATGGTGCGCTACAATATCGACAGCTCCGAGCCGCTGGACATCGTCGCCGCCCGTAAAATTGCTGCTCCACTCTCGAACGTGGCCGGTGTGGCGATTCACGATGTCGCTATTGCGCCGGTCCGTCCCCTGCGCGCGGGCGACACGCTGCAGGTGACGATGAACGGTACCCCGAGCGGCGATGCCTCTTTCGATATCGGTCCGTACGTTCGCAGCTTGCCGCTCACGCAGTCCGCGCCGGGCGTGTACACCGGCAGCTATGTGATTCCCAAAGGCGTAAATTTCGCGAATGCGCCCGTAATCGGGCGCTTGAACGTGCACGGAACGCAGGCGCCGCGCGTAGCTTCGCAGGCCACCGTTTCGGTCTCTACGGAACCCCCCGGAATCAACGATTTTGCGCCCGATAACGGTGCGACGGTTAATAATCCGCGCCCCAGTATCTATGCGACGTTTACGACCAACTCCGTACCGGTTAATGCATCCTCGGCGCGGCTGGTCGTCAACGGACACGATATCACGTCCAGCACGATGCGTACGGAGCGCTTCATCGACTATACGCCGTCCTTGGACTACCCGAATGGAGAGATGCGCGTGACGGTCATCGTTGCTGACGCAGCGGGAAACGTAACTACCAAAAGCTGGACGTTTTACATCAAGAAGTGATATGAGTGCGAGCAATCAGGACTGTATTTTCTGCCGTATCCTGGCCGGCGAGATTCCGGCGACCGTCCTTTACCGCGACGACGAGGTTGCCGCGATTGCCGACCTTGCGCCGCAGGCTCCCGAGCACATACTCGTTATGCCCGTCATGCATGCGGAGAATCTTGAAAGCTTTGTGGCGAGCGCGCCGGCCCACGTGGTTTCGAAACTCTTCGAAGTCGCTTCGCGCATCGGGAAAGAGCGTGGTCCCAGCGGTTTCCGCGCGGTAATCAACACGGGACGCGAAGGAGGGCAGACCGTGCCTCACCTCCACGTGCACGTATTGGCGGGCCGCCCCATGAGCTGGCCGCCCGGCTAGTGCGCCTGGGCTAGGCGGGACCACCGGTTAGGCCGTGCGGCCCACATCACCTGACAGTACTGTAAAATTTTAGTCCGCAAGCTTACGTACGACAAAGGTATCGTGCGCGACATTACGCATAGTGGTTCACGCACTTTTGTCGCAGCCGGCAGTTTTTTCTGTCTCCTGCACTACAAGATGGAGGGAACCACGTACATGCACAGAGCTACACGGTTGGTAGCACTCGGCGGGATTGCTGCATTTCTCGCGGCCTGCAGCGCGACCGGTTCGAATTCAGTGCCATCCCCGAACTTCAATTCACCAAGCACCGCTTCCGTATCGATTCCGCGTGCGGTTCAGGACCGCAGCGGGAACGTTCGCGTCATGTTCTACACGGTGCAAACCGAACGTAGTGGACTCGTAGGAGGCTACGTGGACAAAAACGGGCGTCACACGATGGCGCGCCGGAGCACAAATCTTGTGTATCACAACGGCCCCGTCCAAACCGCTCCGAAAATCTACGTAACCGAATGGGGCAATTGGTCCACCGGTGATCCCAGCGCTGAATACAATTACTATAAGAGCTTTATTTCCGCCGTGGGGGGAAGCCAGTGGCTCTCTACGGTCACGCAATACACGCAAACGGGCGGTACGCACGTTGGGAACGCTGCCGGGAGCTATGCCGGTACGTGGAACGACACGACGGATGCGATACCCAATTTGAATACGAGCAGCTATCAGAGCGCGCTGGCCGCCGAAGCGGCGAAAGCGGCAGCGCATTTCGGCGATTACAGCGCCAACGCAAGCTACGTGATCCTCATTCCGCACGGCGTACCGGTCTATGAATTCGCAGGAAACTATGGCGGGGCAAACGGTTACTGCGCGTGGCACAGTAGTACGAGCGCTTCCGGCGGACGCATCGGGTACACGAACCTGCCTTACCAGTCGGATGCCGGCTACAGCTGCGGTGAAGGATCGGTGACTTCTCCGGGAGTCAATGACGGCGTAAGCATTGTGGGCGGCCACGAGCAAGCCGAAACGGAAACGGACCCGCAACCCAACACCGGTTGGCTTGACAGCAGCGGAGCCGAAATCGGCGACAAATGCGCCTGGACGAACCTGCAAAACACCTCGTTCGGCAGTGCCGGCAACTTCCCAACTCAGCCCCTCTGGAGCAACGCCGTCACCGGTTGCGTCCAGTAAACCAGTTCGTCCATTAAGCGAAAGGGCGCCGCGTTAAACGGCGCCCTTTCTTCTTTGTCATGGTGAGCTTGTCGAACCACCGCTGAGTTTGGCGAAGCGGGTTGGCCTCGGCAGGCTCGGCCGTCCTTCGACAGGCTCAGGATGACAAAGGGGGTGTCGGCGTGGCAAGGGGACGTGTGATGGTGAGGGGGCGTGTGAGGGTGAGGGGGTTGGCTTTTCATGAGAGGGGTTGGTGTGGTACAGTCAGCAATCGGGGCCGCTGGGGCGAGCCCCAAATTTTTGGTGTGCCTCTGTACGGGGCGCCGTGTTGAAGGGAGGGTTGAAACGAATGGAAGTACGCGTTGCTCCGGGGGAGTCCATTGAAAGCGCGCTTCGGCGTTTTAAGAAAGCCACCCAGAAAGCCGGCGTTCTTGCGGAGGCTCGCAAGCACGAGCACTACGAAAAGCCGAGCGTCCGCCGCAAAAAGAAATCCGCCGCCGCTCGCAAGCGCCGGGCGTAATGGCCGGCCTTAAAGACCGCATCGCCACCGATCTTAAAGAGGCGATGAAGGCACGCGATCAAGTCAGGGTCGACACACTGCGGTCGGCCCTTTCCG
>DASRSF010000180.1:0-6420 GCA_035656615.1 Vulcanimicrobiaceae bacterium
GCTGCATGGAACATTCGCGCCTTCGACGCCACGCACAGCTCGCGACTGGTTTCGCCGCGATGTGCGTATACGGGACATGGCTTATTTTGGAAACGTATTGGAATGTGGCGCTACGCAGCACGCGGGAAGTTCGAGGTTCAAGCTGCTGCGCGATTCGTCGGCCCCTGCATGCTTTCCCCGTGGTAATTGCGAGTCCACTCCAGATACGCCTCGCAACATCATATGTTTCAATTTAAAATTGATGAATACCTGAACAGCGCTAATCGTTAAGATTCGATTAGCCGCGTTCGGACATGCGCCGATTGCGCGGTGACTTACGCCAACAAGTGAGGTAATTGATGACACATTGGTCATCCCTCCGGCGTTGCATAGTAAGCCTCTGTTTGCTCACCGCAATCGTCAGCCAGGGAACTTGGGCACTGGCCGGCGTGACGGGCGGCATCACGGGATACGTGCGCGATACGGATGGAACTCCGGTTGCCGGTGCTAAGGTAACCGCATCATCTCCCTCGGAGGTCACGTCGACGACTGCGGACGCGTCGGGGCATTTCAGCTTCCTGTCGCTTGCGCCGGACACGTACACGCTGGCCGCAACCAAAAGCAGTGCATATCAAGACACATCCATTGCGGGTGTGAGCGTTTTCGCCGACCAGGTGCAATCGGTGTCGATCACGATGCGGAAAGCGCTACTTACGATCGCTTCGGTGCGCTCGCAGGCCGCAAGCAGCCTTGTCAAGTCGAGCGTCGGCGGCGACATTTACAACGTCGATCCCGCGCAGATGCGGAAAACCGCGGCGCTCGGCGGCGGCGGCAACTTGGATAACGCCTACTCGGCAATTGCCTCCGTTCCCGGCTTGGTGGTCGGAACCGGCGGCGCCGGCTGGAATCAAGCCGTCGTGGTGCGCGGAAATAATCCATGGTTCACCGGTTTCGAATACGACGGTGTGCCGGTAAACCGCGCGTTCGATAATTACACCGCATCCACTGCATCGAACCTGGGCTTGCAAGAACTGCAGGTCTATACCGGGGGCGGTCCGGCCAGCATCTCTTCGAGCGGTACGTCGGGATTCATCAACCAAGTCATAAAGACAGGCACCTTTCCCGGCTACGGTTTGCTTTCCGGCGGACTTGCTACGGAGGCGTTCTACCACTCCGCGCGCGCGGAAGCCGGTGGCGCGTCCCCCAGCCGCAACTTCAGTTATTACGTCGGCATCGGCGGCTACGATCAGTCCTACCGCTACATCGATCAGAGCAACGGTGCAAGTTTGATGACGCCGGGACAGCCGTTCGCAACTTACGGCTACGATCGGTCCACGCCCACCGGCTACGGTGTCGAGGCGATGTGCGATCCGCTAACGGGGGGATCGGACAATGCCCTGGCGCCATTCTGTCTGGCGCCGTATTCGGGCCTGTTTGGTGCGGACAGCGCAATCTCCGACCGTGAAAATGTGGTGAACCTGCACTTCGGCATACCGCGCAAGGACGGTCAGCGCGACGACATCCAGTTGATGGGCAGCGCTTCGGCGCTCAATACGCAAATCTACTCCTCGTTGAATGAAATGGGCGTCAACGCGTTTACCAACGCTTCAACCGCATTCCCGTACTGCGGCTTGAGCGGTACCGATCCGGGGTGCGTCGCAACGGGCGGTCAGGCGAACTTTTTGACCTACCGCGACGCAATCGTCTATGACCTGCCGTTCGGTACGAATATCGCGCCCAATGGCAACGCGTTGCCGACCCAAACGTACCTTCAGCCCAGTTCACCAACCAACCGGGCCGCGTTTGCGCCGCTTCCGAACGACTTGGAAGACGCCTTTCACAACGATACCGGCGTGGTGAAATTGCAGTGGACGCACCCGTTCGACAATCGGTCGTTCGCGCGCGTCTACGGGTACACGTTCTACTCGGACTGGACGCAGGCCGGCGCAATTGAAGCTGCCACAGGTGAATATCCGGCTTCCGGCGTGGCACCGAACTACGACTTGATCACGCATACCGCGGGCGGTGAATTCCAATACTTCAACCAGCTCACCGACAAGCACTTGTTGCAGTTCACGTTCAATGACACCACGGCCGCCGTTAGTCGCTTTAACAACACCGGCTACCTTGGCGAAACCTCGCCGATCGGCTACCTCTCACAAGACGCGTCGGGCGTGTATCACTGCTGGGATCCGTCAAGCGGCGCGGAAGTTCCGTGCGCCGGCGCTGGGTCCGGTGCATACAAGAGCACTGCAAGCGGCGGACCGACGGGCTTTGCTGCAGGGGGAACCCCGGCATCGAACGCCGGAGCGTACTGGGCGACGCTCTGGGACGGAAACGCTTCCGGCACGTACAATATCGTAAAGCCGAACTTCATGTCGGCCTCGATTGCGGACCAATGGCGCCCGAGCGACCGGTGGAACATTAGCGCAAGCGTGCGCTGGGATCGCTTCGCGTACAACATGCCGAATGCGAGCACCGGGCAGAATCCATTCTATGCGCAGATTCTGCGCGACTACAGTTGCTATAGCCCGGCCTCGCAGGCCACGCTCGTAACACCGCTCGCCCCGGGCCAGGCGGGCCCGGCCCCGGCGTTACTTACCGGCGGCGATTGCGCCGCCGCACTTCCCAACGGTCTGAGCGCGGGCTACGTTCACCCGAATGGCACCGCGCAAGACGGCATCCAAGCTCCGAACTGGACCTTGAGCTATCCCTCGAGCTACGCGCCCACGACGTGGGAGCCGCGCTTGTCCGGGACATACACGGCAAGCCCGGATACGGTCTTCCGGTTCTCGGCCGGCAAGTATGCGGAGCCGCCGCTCTCCGCAGCGGTAAACTACCTGTACCGGGGCGGCAGCGGCGTGAATCTCTGGGCCAACTTCATGAACCTGGGATTCTTCTCGCCGTTCCACCCGCTTGCGGTGCAGACGTCGGGACAGTACGACATGTCGCTGGAACACCACATTCACGGCACGTCGCTGTCGTTCAAAATCTCACCGTTCTACCAAGAAACATCGAACTGGCAGCAGCAGCAACTGATCGGGAGCGGGTTTGTGACGCAAATCCCGGTTGGTCGCAGCCGCAACTACGGCGTTGAATCGCAATTCAACGTCGGCGACTTTAACCGCGACGGGTTATCGGGTCTGTTCTCGTTCACGTGGACGCAGTCGCAGGTCCAGTACCAAAACCTGCTCGGCCAAAATCAAGTGAATAACGTGGTCAATGTCGCCATCGACAACTACAACGCCTTGACGAAGTCCGGCGGCGGCGCGCCCTGTTACACCTCGTTCAATCCGAACACCGGTACGGGCGGCACGCCGGATGCCGCGTGCGCGCCGAGCAGTATCCTGAACCCGTACTACAATAGTCCCGCGCAGCAGCACTTCGATCCGAACGGATGGTACCCGCAGGGTCTGTACACTCTGTTGCCCGGCTACAGCATCGACCCGGTGTTCTATAACTCGCCGTACGTGGCAACCCTCGTGCTGAACTATCGGCATCAGAAGTTCGCGATTACGCCGAGCGTGCAGCTGCAAGCCGGCGCTCCGTACGGCGCGCCGCTGGACGTCGCGGGCATTGACCCACGCGTCTGCGCGGCGAACCAGGGAACGACGGGCGTGGCGGCGCTTTCACCGAAGACCAATCCGCTGACGTGTGATTACACGCAAGAGGTTGGTGTCGGTGCGGCTCCGCAGTTCGGCTACCTGTTCATCCCGAATCCGCAGACCGGCAAATTCGCGAGCATCGGAGCTTTCAACAATCCGAATATCGCGGTATTGAACCTGCAGGCGACCTACGACGTCAGTCCAAAGGTCACACTGCAGCTCACGGCAACGAACTTGTGGCACACCTGCTTCGGCGGTTCGAGCGAACCGTGGACAACGGGCGTGTACAAGCCGAGCAGCACAATATGCGGCTACCGCTACGCCGCGGACGGATATGACGGGTCGTACGTGTCCAATCTCTACAACGGAACCTCGCCTACAGACACGGCGGCAAACGGAATAACGGTTCAGCCGTGGCAGCTGCAGTCGTATCAGCCAAAGGCAAACAACACGATCGGCGGTTTCTTTCCCTTCAACCTGTATCTACAGGCGCAGGTAAAGCTCTAAACGGGCCGCTTCCACCACGACGCGGGCGGGGTTTCTCACGACCCCGCCTTTTTTTGGCGTCATAGCAAAAGCCAAGAATGCGGCCGCCAAACGACAGGAACGCGAAACGTTGCTTGCGGTTGCGAAGGGTTGCTGCAGGCGCAAAATAACCGCGTAAAAGGTGTTACAGGGTGGTTAAAGCGATTGAAGTTTTTTGCGGGCTGCAACCAAATTGCAACCAACTTGGGCAAAGGGTCAAGCGTGCTGCCGACAAGTGGCGCGCCACAAGCACACCGCTTGCCGGTTTATTGCGGCCCGCTACATGCGCGCTTTGGCGGGAAAGTGTGGGTGCCCGCCCACCGTATCGGCCGTCGCTTCAACTGCATTTTAGCTTTGGCGTATAGCGGTTTCGTGTGCCGTTGTAACTTGGCCAGCGTGCATCGGGCGAACGGTGCCGGCGCTTGATCTCGAATCGCTGCGCCAGGTGCTTTTGTAAGCGCGACATACGAGCAGCAGCGAGTTGCCCTTGAGGAAAAAACCGGCAGTAGTTCTTTCTTGGATTCACATAGCCGACCTCGAATCGAGCCCACGATCACCGAGCAGTGTTAGCACGAGTTCGATGTCGTGCTTCTTTTCCAAGATCATGTACGTGTTACGTACTGGCGCTGTATTGGGTTTGAACCTTTACGGGTTGCGTCGCATACCTTATTTGAGGAGTGCATCGAACCATGACGGTCTTCAGGTCCTTATCGGACGCGCTTCACGCGGGGTACGAAGTCGTGTCGCCCACGAAAGAAGGATATCTCGTTCGCCTTTTGCATTACGACGGCTCGGAACACTTTGCCTTAGTGCTCGTTGCGCCGGAGGGCAGTTAAGTGACATCCGTTATAACGTCCGCCGCGGCAATCGTCGCGGCGGCACAGTTAAACGATTTGATCGCGGATTATAAAGCCGCGATTTCAATGCCACCGCTGGATGCCTATACGTGCGCACATAATCCGCTGCGATCAATCACCACCCTGATGGCTTGCGTTGCCTGCCGCCCTCACGCTGTCGGCGGAGGGATGTGCGAGTTTGAGATCGTTGCGCGTGCCGGCCACCGCTACACGCGTCTACGCTGCATTGCGCCGGCCTACATCGCGATCCACATACGGGCACAAGACATGGTTCGATTGACCGGAACGGCTATTAAGCGGAATAAGGCCGCCTTCTTCGGCGTCGAGAGTATCCGTGGCGCAGAGTATTGACGGTCGCCTTCCGGTCGCAAAACGCTTCCACGAGAATCCTCTAGAGTTTGCGGACGCGTTTGCGAAGGCGTGGTAACCAAGCTAACGCGCCGCCCTGGTTATCGTCATTCGGTTAAGGCTGAGACGTGGACGCCGGCATCGCGCCTTTCATAGCATTGCTTTTCATAGCATTGCCTTTCATCGCGTGCCCCTTCATGGCATGGCCGGCCATCGTGTGGTCTTTCATGGCTTGGCTCTTGATCATCGCGTGACTGTGCATGGCATCGCCGGGCATCGCGGGCGCAGCGGTAGCCATCGCTGCCGCCAAAAGTAGGCCGAGTACGTGCATGTGTTCTCCTTGCGCAAAAAAGACATTTGCCTCTTATACGCGCAGAGTGCAGGGGCGGATGACATCAGGCCGGCAGCGTACGTAGTCCGCGCTCGCGCTAACGCGTGGGCCATTCGACGATTCGATTTTGGAGACTAACAAGCGCCTCGCTCAAGAAAAGCGGCGCATGCTCTTGCGTGCCGGTATCGACACGCGTTAGAACTATTACGCGTTCGAACGTAAATCGCATCGGTTGGTTCGTCCCGTTTATCAAGGAAAATGTGAATTTATTAGACGGCGCCAGACCTGGAACGTCCAACGCCGCGCTTCCGCCGCGGAGCGTCATGCCGAGCATCAAATTGAGTACGGGCAGACGCCCGTAATTCGTCAAGGTACAGCGCGCGAATGACGCCGGCGCCTCGCCCTGCTTTTCATCCTCTGCGACATGAACCCAATGGGCTGCGCGAATGGTTAGGAATGCTGCAATCGGCTCTGGTTTAAGGTGCTCCGCGATGTCTAACGCCCGATATTCCGGCTCGCATGAAAGAAATATCGCCGGCTTCTGCTCCAGCGCGACCCGCTGACGTTCGTAAGAGGCGCTCATGAATGACCCGGTCGCAGCAATCGACCCCGCGATGAACGCCATGAGGGTCAAAACCAGTTCAATCGAGCCTTTTCCGCGCTGACTGTCGCGTTTACCCTTCATCGAATCGTGTACGAACGTCGTGCGGCCTTTGGTTCACGTGCCGGGGATTGTTTTCATTGAACTAATCGCAGCCCAGCCGCATACCGTTGA
>DASRSF010000181.1:0-7327 GCA_035656615.1 Vulcanimicrobiaceae bacterium
CCGGTATCCGAGACGGCGATATATCCCAGAACGCGATCGACCTCGCTCTGATCGGTGGACGTGATCGCTTGCATCACCAGCGCAAGGGGCCAGACGTATCCGTGCGGCGTATGCGGACTGCCGATCCCCGAAGCGTATTTGCCTTGAAAGAAGTACGGATTGCGCGGCGAGAGAATGAATTTGCGCGTCGCCTGGTAGACCACGTCATGGGCCCCGACGTAGCCGTAGTACGGAATCGAAAGCAGCGAGGGAATGTTCGCGTCGTCCATCAGGTTCGCGTGGCCCAGCCCGTCGATCTCGTAGGCGTAGATCCGGCCGATGCCCGGAACGTTGATCTGCCCATAACGTTCGATGGCGCGCTGGATCTGAACGGAAAGTCCCCACGCCTGGTCGGCCATTCGCCGGTCGTGATAAACGTTTTTCTCGATCTCGGTAAGATCGCGCAGCACCACGACGGCGAACATGTTTTCCGGAATGTTGTACTGATACCGGGCGGCGTCGTCCGAAGGACGGAAGCCGGTCCAAACCAGACCAGTATAGGCAACCGGCGTGCCGCGGCCGCCGTTGGCTAACTGCGGATGCCGGTAGTGCGAGCGGCTGTTGTGGCGCTGCTCGGTGCGCAGCGTAGCGAGCACCGTACGGAACGCGCGCTGAACGTTCGGGCCGAAGACGGCGTTTTCGCCCGTGCCCTTCCAGTACAGATACGTGAACCACACCGGATACAGCAGCGAGTCGACTTCAAACTTGCGCTCCGCGACTTTATAGTCGTCGGTGAACGCATTGGCGTACGGATCGATCTGGATATATCGCGCTTGCCGCGCGATCGTTCCGCGAAGCATGGAACGCACATACGGATCGGTGACGGCCACGCCGATGTACGGCGTCATGACCGCGCTTGAGTCGCGCAGCCATTCCATGCCGATGTCACCGGTGGTCACGAATGTGGTGCCGTCGCGTTCAATGGTTGCATGACGGCTATAGGCTTCATCGTAGGCTCGCCGGTAGATCTTTCCCAGGGTGACCGACACGGGAGCCGGAGAGGCGTGCAAGTCTGCCGTAGGCGCGGCAGGTGCGGGCAGCGACGAAAGGGTGAAAAGGGCCGTCAGCGCCATGGCGATGACGACCCTTAATCTCTTCATGCTTGAAACGTACCCCGAGTCGCCTGCCCCATATATAGGCCTTTCACTCCTCTACCTATAGCTATTAACTCCTATGTCGGCAGAAACGTATGCAAACGTATCAAAAGAATTCGTCCGTAAGGTGTTTCGCCAGGGGTGATTTCTTGACATAATATATGAGAAAGCATAGAAACGACCTAGAAAGAGAGCTGACACCCCGAGATGCGGTTGGAGACTATAGCGCTGTGCCTGGCTGCGGTGTCGGCAACGGCTATTCCGGCTTGGGCCGATCAGCGCTACGCCGTGAGCGGAAATGACCAATACCAGATTGGCCAAGCCGACTTGCGCACGAGCATCACGTATGCCGGACAGCAGCAGCTCACGGTTCGTAAAGATGGCGATCAGACGCGCTTTACGGCGCAAGTACACTACACGCGCATTGATTCCGCGGGCAAGATTCCCTCGCAGGCAACGTTCGTTCAGGTGATGACCCCGGCCGGTGAGCTTGAAGATAAAACGGACTTGGATCCGGATTATTTGACCGTGTTGAATCAGCCCTTCGCGGTGCAGCTCGATGCGCCCACGCTGCACGACTTGCTCGGATTGCGCGGGCGGATTCCCTTTGCATTTCCGGCACCCATGATGGGCGGCACGCTGCGCGGGTACCTGGAGCGAGGAGACGTGGGACGCGTCTGGCACCGCCCCGCGCTTTCGGTTGATTTCGATGCGTCCGGACCGATGACGGGGCCGCTGCCGGATCACCCGCAGATGAGCATTGCGGGCACGATGCGCATGACCGGCACCGCGTATTATGCCGTCCACGGCAACGCCTTACTTTTAGCGCTCAAAGAGACGCTGACGATCACCGGGACGCTGAAAGACCGCGCGTCATCGTCTCCCGTGCGAATCGTTTACCGCCGTCTCATCAAGGCCGACGACGCATCGCCGGCCTCAACGGAAGCGGACTCGCGTTAGCGAGTTCAAACCGCAGCGAGCTCTACTCGCATGGGATGACGGAACGGTTGCTCGGTGAGCGCGACCAGCGGCGTGAACGCCAAATGGTTTTGGTGATAATCGATCAGCATTTCGATTCCGCGTTTGACGCAGCCGCTCTCCTCGATATACTTGTTCAGTTTTTTCGTGAAGTAGCCGTGCGGATTGCGTAGCACCTTGGCGTAATAGGGATCGCCGGTTAATCCTTCGGGGCTCAAGCCGTCTTTAGGAACCAACCAAACGAACCACGGATCTTCTCCATTACGGTAACCGATGAGCGCCAGCGGAACGGCCCGCGAGGAATCAAGATCGGGGAGAAAACTGCACATCGTGTACGCGTCGAAGGAGACTTCACGTGGTTCGATCGCATGTTCCATGCCGCGCTACCTCTGCTCATTAACAAAAAACCGTCCGGCGCAAAAACGGCCGAACGGCTTAACGAGTGGTTATGATCGCATCAAGCGTCATGAGCGGAGGCTTCCGTTGCGGCGGGGCTGAAACCTTTGCCCCTTCGCGTGGTGTTGCGCTACTCGTATGAGCGTGCTAGCAGCACCACTCCTGACCAGGGAGTATGTCGTGCCACCGTCGGCTGTCAAAAAGGCGACCAAAGTACCTACGGCCGCACCCTCCGTTGAACGGTTCGACCGCATCGTCGACGAGTTCCAGCGCCGGCTGTACGGGTTCGCCTTGCGAATGACGGGCAACCGGGAGGACGCCGAAGAGATCGTCCAGGACGCCTTCGTCCGGGCGTACCGGGCGCTGGGCAAGATGGCTCCCGAGCAGCGAGCCGAGCTTCGCCTTCAGCCCTGGCTGTATACCATTACGCTCAACGTCACGCGCAACCGCTTGCGCAGCAAGCGGCCGACGAATGTGGCGCTGGACGCGCTGGCGGATCCCGACGCGGTCCTGCGCGGGTCCCATCAGGATTCACCGCCGCAGCCCGAAAAAATCGTCGAGCAGAACGCCGACATGGCCTTGGTGGAGCGCGCGCTTCTTCAGTTGCCGATGCACCTGCGCGCCGCTGCGACGCTGCGCTTCATCGAGGGACGCAGCCATCCCGAGATTGCTGAAATCCTCGATCAGCCCATCGGAACGGTAAAGTCGCACGTGCATCGCGCGGTGCGCATTTTACGCCGTATTCTGGGCCCTCAACTCGGAAAAATTGTGCCTCAAGGGGGAGCAACCGTTCATGCGCTGCCGTGAAGTCGAAGCGTTATGGGATGAGATTCGCGACGGAATGCCTTCGTTGCGTCAAGCGGTCGACGCGCATTTGCGCAGCTGTCCGCCATGCCAAGAACTCTTCGAACAGTACGAGGGAGTGGCATATTGTCTCTCTTGTCTGCCAAAACCCGAACCATCGTGCGATCTGGCCAAAAAGATCGTTCAGCACATCGCCTCGGTCAAACAAAGGCTGCGTACCGAACCCGTCACGCTGACCTCGCTGCCGACACCGGTGGGAAAGGTCTACGTCGGTTACAAGGGCACGCGAATTGCCTTCATCGGGCTGGACCGCGGTGAGCCGGCCGAGCACGTGCGTGAGCGCATCGAGCAGCGGCTCCGGCGTCCGGTCGTGTCGGGCGAGCCTCCACCGTGGCTGCAACAGCTCTTCGATCAATTTTTCAAGACGTGGAGCGTCGATGAGAACGCCGTCGACATCAGCGACCTCACGCCGTTCGAACAAGCCGCCCTTAAAGCGGCTGCCCAAATCCCGCCCGGCCAGGTCCGCAGCTACGCCTGGGTCGCACAAGCAATCGGACGTCCGAAAGCCGCCCGGGCCGTCGGGCAAGTCATGGCGCGCAATCCGCTGCCGCTGTTCTTCCCGTGTCACCGCGTGGTGGACTCGAGCGGCGAACTCCACAACTACGGGTACGGGATCGAGATGAAGGCTCGGCTGCTGAGCATGGAAGGCTACGGGCCGGCCCGCCGGCGCTAGCAACAACGAAAGGTTCTGCGAGTCCGCCGTAAAAAGAGTCCGGCACAATTCGTCCGCGGCTACCCTCAGAGAAAGATATAACGAGGGCAAAAACGGCGGACAAAAGGGGGTGGTCGTCGTTAGTATAGACTGTAACACGATGATCGGAGGTGCCGCGCGTTAGCGCGGCACCTTCGTTTTTACGGCGATGCGCTCGTATCAAAGGTGTCGTGCGAAACGCGGTTAACATTTCAGATGGTGGCAACGTCCGTGCTCATTACCGGCTTCGAGCCCTTTGGCGGTCACAAAGTCAATCCAAGTCAGCTCGTAGCCGAGAGTTTCGAAGGGCGCCTTATCGCGGGGCGTCCTCTTCGCGCCTGTGTTTTGCCCGTCGTCACCGATAAAGTCGCCGCCGAGCTCAAAGCGGCGCTCGAACGCGGCCAACCGGATATCGTCATTTGCATGGGTCAGGCCGGCGGCACAACCGGTATTGCGGTAGAACGGGTCGCCGTAAACGTGTTGGAACTTAAAGAGCCGGATAACGCGGGAGTGCTGCGCAGCGCCGCGGCGATCGTCACGGGAGGCCCGGACGCGCGGCTTTCGACGCTGCCGTTCAAGGATATCGTTGCCGCATGGGCTGAAAATGGCATCCCCGGCTTTCTTTCAAATAGCGCGGGTACATTCGTCTGCAATCAAGTTCTGTATCACGCACTCGGTTTTGCCGAGCAGTGCTCTCCACCGTTCGTCGCCGGATTCGTACACGTGCCCTATTTGCCCGAGCAAGCCGCGCTGGAAGGCGCGGAACGAACCCCTTCGATGTCCTTGGACGTCATGAAAGCAGCCGTCGAGATACTTATTACAACCGTCGTCGCCTGGCTCGAGCAGCGGGCACTTGATAGCACGACGTCTGTTACCGTGCCGGGATTCGCGCAAACGTCCGGGCACACTGTAAAGGAAGTAGAACGCTGAACGACCCGCGCCTGGCCGCCATTCCCGATGTCCACGGACATGCGAAGGGCGAACATAAAACATTTGCCGAGGAACGTCCCATCGCGTATTCGCCGCGCATGCTGTTTCTCTGGTTTTACCATGCGTGCCGCCGTGGAGCGCCCCGCTTCATGATGGTCGCAGACCACATCAATTATTTGACGTTCGAGGATCCGGGTGCCGTCCACACGGTTCGGCGCGCGCTCAAATTAGCCGAAGCCGGCGATTTGTACGGCGCCGCCGAAACCGCCGGTGTCGACGTATCGCACGCCGCTGTGGTTTCGCAGGCAATGCGCCGCGGAATGCACTTTTCGATCGGTGCGGAGCTCGATAATGATCCGCGTTCCAGGCCGGACGCGCAGAACATCGTAGACGCGATGCGGCCCGACGGAATGATCCGCTCCGTCCATTTTCTCACGATCGACCATCCGGACAAAGGCCCCGATTTTCAGTGGCCTTTCGACAATCCGGAATTTGCCGATCTGTATGAGGTCATCGGGATCGAACGCACGTGGGAACTGTATATTTCCAAACTGGTCGACGATATTGAAAAGCTTCCCGGGAACATCGTCGGCCATTTTTACGTTCCCGCCAACTTCGGTCACTGGCCGGAGCGCTCCAAGCTGGAAAGCTATGAAGACCGCATGCTGGACGCCTGTGCCGCACGTGGAATGGCCGTCGAAATCAACACGCGCCCGCTCTACCGCGAAACCTCTGCCGAACTGAAAGCGCAATATCGCCAGGCGCTGATCCGCCTGATGAAAAAGGCCAAAGCAAAGGACGTCGGGATCGCGATAGCGAGCGACGCGCACAGTCCCAAAGACCAAGGCAATGCGTTCGATCAAGTGCTCGGCATGCTCGATGAAGCCGGCATCAATGAAATCGTGTTTCCGGTTGCCGGGCGGCTTGCGCGCGTTGCGCTTCGAGCCACGAAAGAGCACCTGCAAAAAGTCAAAGCGCAAGAACCGGCGCCGCAACCTGGCAGCAGCATAAGCGGCTTTAGCCGCGCCGAACTGGGTTTACCGGAACGCGAAGAGGCTGAGGAACGCGCGGCCGCGGCAGCTTCCAAAACCGCGCACGACGACGGTCCGCGTAAGCGCGCGAGCAGCCCCGCACGCGGTAGCAAGAAACCGGCGCGATCAACCACCTCCGCACGTGAAGCGCGCGCGCGCGCACAAGAGCCGCCTGCGCCGCCCGCGCCTTCGCCGCAGCCCAAGCGCAAACCCGAAGTCAAGGAAGCGAAAGCGCCGGTCAAACCGCAAGCCAAAGCGGCTGCAAAACCAGCTGCAAAACCGGCTGCAAAACCAGATGCAAAGCCCGCTGTTAAACCGGCTGCAAAACCAGAGGCAAAGCCTGCTGCAAAACCAGCCGCAAAGTCTGCTGCACTGCAAGCCAAAACGAAGACGGCCGCGAAAGCGGACGCCGTGAGCAAAAGCGCTTCGCCGGCGAAAACCAACTCGGCTGCAAAAAAACTCGCGCCGGCGAAAAAACAACCGGCGAAGATCAGCGCGAAAAAGGCTGCACCCGCAAAGAAAGCTGCGCCGGCGAAAAAGGCAGCGGCAAAAAAAGCTCCCGCGAAAAAAGCGCCGGCGCGAAAAACCGCTGCAGCAAAAACCAAAAAAGCCTCGGTAAAATCGACAAAATCAACCTCGTCGAGCACAAAGCGCACGACGGCAAAGAAAGCACCCCCAAAGCGTCGTTGACCGGCGCGGCTTCGCGCCGCGCCTTCTATAGGAGTCTTCTATGGCGTCCGATATCTCTCGTGTACGCAACGTCGGCATCGTCGGCTCACACCATGCAGGAAAAACGACTTTGGTCGAGGCGATTCTCGCGCACTGCGGAGCAATCGGCCGCAAAGGCACGGTCACCGAGGGGACGACCACGACCGATTACGAGCCCGAGTGCATCAATCATGCGCAGTCTACGACCATCAGCTTCGCGCATTGCACCTGCGGTTCGCCGGAATCGGCCTTCGACGTAACGTTGATCGATTGTCCCGGTTTTATCGATTTCTTTGAAGAGACGAAAATGGCTCTCTTGGGCGTTGATGCGGTGGTCGTCGTTATCGATGCCGAGCCCTCGCGTGTCGCGCAAACGCAAATGCTGCTCGAATATATCGAGGCACGCAAATTGCCGCATCTTTTCCTGGTCAACAAGATGGATCGCCCCGGCGCCGATTTCAACGGCACGCTGCAAACGCTGCAGAGCGCCTATGGCCGTCACGTCGTCGCCGAACAATGGCCGATCGGCGCAGCGGACGCATTCAAAGGCTACATCGATTTAGCCAACCGCAAGGCGTATCTCTTTGCCGCCGACG
>DASRSF010000182.1:0-5894 GCA_035656615.1 Vulcanimicrobiaceae bacterium
CTAAAGACGGTTTGCATTTGGCGCAGGGTGTCGTTGCGGGTCGGTTCGCGTACCCGTAGTACGCTTCCGGGCTGAATTCTCTCTAGTAGACCTCAGTAGACGTGGCTTAATGCGCGCGTAGGGGTGATCTCATCCTAGATTTACTTTTGAGGCTTGTGGGGGCGCAGGGTGGGTTTGGTGTGCGGGGTAGTAGTCAGGGGTGAGGGTTTCTAGTGTTGTCGACGCTCGTACTGAGCCGCACGCGGCCGTTGTCGAGGAGGCTGCGCGGATCATTCAGTCCGGAGGCACCGTTATTTTTCCAACCGATACGGTGTATGGGATTGGGTGCGACCCGTTCAATGCGCAGGCGGTCGGCAACATCTATGGTTCCAAGAACCGGCCCGCGCATAAGCCGCTCTCGTTTCACGTGGCAACCGTGGCCGAGTTCGTCGAGTACCTTCCCGGGCGGCCGGACCTGGCAAATCTGGTCCGCCGGCTAATGCCGGGGCCCGTGACGGTTATCGTCGGCAAGCCGGCATTCGTTCCCGACGACGTTACGGCGGGCTTGCGAACCCTCGGTTTTCGGGTTCCGGACGACTCGTTGTGCAGGCTGTTGCTTGAACGCTGCGGGCCGCTGGCGGTAACCAGCGCCAACATCAGCGGGGAGTACGCATACGACGGAGAGGGCAACTTCGAGACATTGCCGGACGCGGATCTGTTGATTGAAAACGGTCCGACGAAACACCGGCGTGATTCTACCGTTATTGATATGACGGGCTCGCAGCCGGTCGTGCTTCGTGAAGGGGTTGTTTCGCTCGAACGGCTAAGCGAGCTGCTCGGCTCCTCCGTACGCCCGGTGCGCGCGTCCCACACTCAACGATGAACCACTATCTCTCTATCATTTTTGCGGTCCTCATCGCTGCGAGCGGTCATCCGCCTTCGCATCCGGCGCCGCGCGTTCAAAATCATCCACCGGCGCGTGCGTATCCCACGCCCGCACCGGCCGGAGGCGCGGGATTTTCGTTTGCGGATTGGCAAGTGCATACCTCACAATTTGACGCCAACTGGCAAAGCGGCAACTTCAACGCGCCGGTCCGTATCGTGCTCACGCGCCCTGGCTCGGACATTCAGGCTGATCGAGCCAACGGAAACTGGAAAGACCATCAAGCCACGCTGACGGGCCACGTGGTGCTCCACGACAACAACGGCGTGCTCACGAACTTTGCGGGCCAACCGAATTCGCATGCGCCTGCCATGCTTACGTGCGATAATCTGACCATCGACGGCAAGTCGAAAACCTACGTCGCGACGGGGAATGTCTATTTCACCCAAGGCGCCAGTACGGTGCGCTCGGATCGTGCGATAATGAACGGGCTTACGCACGACATTCATTTGTTCGGAAACGTGCAGCTGACGCAATGATCCGCTGGGCTCTTTTGGCGACGGCGATTTTGACGGCGGCGATGCCCAAGCCGCACGGTAAACCGGCGCCTGCGCCAATCGCTGGGACCAAAGTCGGCGGTTGGGACCTGAAAACGAATCGCATGAATGCCAATCTTGTAACCGGCGCGTTCACCGCGCCGGCGCATGTGATGCTCACTCGGGCGGACGGCTCGACCATACAGGCCGATCGCGCAACCGGAAACTACAAAAAGAAACTTGCCCTGCTCGAAGGCCACGTTACGGTGCAGGATGCAAGCGGCACGTTCGGTCTTCAAAGTGCGCACACAACCACTGCGGCGCAGCCGCGCGGTCCGGCAAACCTTTCTGCCGACCGGGTGCGCGTCGACGACGCGAGGCACTTGTACGATGCGAAGGGCAACGTGCACTACCAGCAAGCCGACACGAACGTCGATGCGCAGACGGCGCACTTGAACGACCTTACGCACGAACTGCTTCTCACCGGCAAGGTGCACGTGGTACGCGGCGATCAAACGCTGGACTCCGAGCAAGCGATGTACAACACGCAAACCGGCGATGGCCTTGCGCAAGGAAATGTCTTGGCGACGTTCCCCGGCGCAGCGCCGTCCATCGCCACGCCGAAACCCATTACGATAGGTCACCCGAAGACCCCATGACCGGCGAGCCGAGCCTTTTTTCCGGCGCGTCAGCCTCGGCCGAACCGCTCGCCGCTCGTATGCGTCCGCGCACGCTGGACGAGTTCGTGGGTCAGGAACATATCGTGGGCCCGGGTCACGCGCTCCGGCGCGCGATAGAAAACGATTCGGTGCCTTCGATGATCCTGTGGGGTCCGCCGGGATCCGGCAAGACGACCCTCGCGGAGATCATAGCGCGTATGACGGGTGCACACTTTACGGCGCTTTCAGCGGTGAGTGCGGGCGTGGCGGATCTTCGGCGCGTCATCGCGGAAGCGACGCACCGGAAATCGCTGGGACTGCCGCGTTCCGTGCTGTTCATCGACGAGATTCATCGCTTCAACAAAGCCCAGCAGGACGCAGTGCTGCCGTTCGTCGAGAACGGTACCGTTACGCTCATCGGCGCAACCACGGAAAACCCGTCGTTCGAAGTGATCTCCGCATTGCTCTCGCGTTCGCGTGTCTTCACGCTCAAGTCGCTGACCGATGAAGACATCGGCACCATTATCGATCGTGCGCTCAGCGACTCGGAGCGCGGCTTGGGAAAGCAACGGATAGAGTTGGAACCGCAAGCTCGATCCGCGCTCATTACGCTCTCGAACGGCGATGCACGCAGCGCGCTGGGAACGCTCGAGTTTGCCGCGGCGGCTGCAACGTTCGCGCAAGACGGCGTGCGGCTCATTGACGCGCAGCTCGTTGCGGATACAATGCAGCGCCGCGCCACTGCGTACGACAAGGGCGGCGACCTGCACTACGATACGATCAGTGCGTTCATCAAAAGCATCCGTGGAAGCGATCCCGACGCTGCCGTATATTGGCTGGCGCGGATGATTGACGGCGGTGAAGACCCACTCTTCATTGCGCGCCGTCTGGTAATCCTTGCCTCCGAGGATGTTGGGCTTGCGGACGCACGCGCCTTACCGCTGGCCATCGCTGCGCAGCAAGCCGTACACTTTATCGGAATGCCGGAGGGCTTTTACCCGCTCGCGCATGCGACGCTGTATTTAGCTACCGCACCAAAGAGCAATAGCGTAGGCCGCGCATACGGCGCGGCGATGGACGAGGTGGAGCGAACGCGAAACGACCCCGTTCCGATGCATCTGCGTAATGCTCCCACGGGGCTAATGAAGCAGCTGGGATACGGTGCCGAATACGAATACGCGCACGAAGACCAGTCCTATCGCGACCATCGAGGCGATCTACCTCCAGCGAGGCGACTGCAGGCGTATTTGCCGGAAAATCTGTCCGCGCGGCGCTATTATACTCCCGGTACGCAAGGGGACGAGCAACGGCTACTTGCCTGGAGCGACGAGCGCCACAAAGGTCCCCAGCAGTGATGAAATTAAAAAGGGTGGTCCGGATATTATCCGGACCACCGTTCCCGTTGCTACTTCTCGGAGTGTGCAATGGAGCTTCGCACGAACGTATCGTAGAGCGCGTCTCTGAGAATGGCCTGTGACTTCGCGAATTTATTTGGATAACGCGGCGACGACGCCGGTGCGCCCGGAAGTGCTGGAAGCAATGCTGCCGCATTTTCATGACAACGGATATAATCCAAGTTCACTGCATGCCGAGGGACGTGCCGCTCGCGCGGCACTCGAGGACGCACGCCGCCGTGTCGCCGCGTGTTTGGGATGCGCTCGGAAAGAAATCGTCTTTACCGCGGGCGGCTCGGAATCTGATAACTTAGCGCTGCTCGGCACGGCCCGCTCGCTTGCGCATCGAGGACGCCACATCGTCACTACCGCAATCGAACACCATGCCGTACTTCACGCAGCGCAGGCGTTACGCGAGGACGGGTTCGACGTAACCTTCCTGCCCGTCGATGAGTCGGGCATGCTGGACCCGCAGCAATTTGCCGCGGCAATTCGCAGCGACACGATTGTTGCCTCGGTCATGTACGCTAACAATGAAATCGGCACGATCGCGCCGATCGCGCGCCTTTGCGAGATCGCACACGAAGCCGGCGCGCTTTTTCACACGGATGCGGTTGCCGCCGCGACGTATTTGCCGCTGGACGTGGACGCACTCGGTGTCGACATGCTCTCCATCGCGGCGCACAAGTTTTATGGGCCCAAGGGCGTGGGCGCCCTCTATGTTCGGCAGGGGACGCCGCTGGGTCCAATCATCCACGGCGGAAGCCAGGAGTTCGCCAAGCGTGCGGGCACCGAGAATGTGCCGGGAATCGTCGGGATGGCGCTTGCCTTGGAACTGGCGATGGGCGAACGCACGCAAGCCGCCGGACGGATTGGCAGCCTGCGCGACGATTTTGAAGAGCATCTCGTGCAACGCATTTCCGGAGTGCGTGTGAACGGTGCCGGAGCGCCGCGTGCACCGCACATTTCAAGCGTGAGCCTGCTCGGTATCGAATCTGAAGCCCTTTTGATGCGCCTGGATTTGGACGGGGTCGCGGCTTCGGCCGGAAGCGCCTGCGCCTCGGGTGTCATCGAACCCAGCCACGTCATTGCCGCGCTCGGCTTAAGCCGTGAATGGACGCAGGGCGTGATTCGTCTATCACTGGGCCGCAGCACGACCCCCTCGCAAGTCAGCGCCGCTTTGCAGGTATTAGAGCAAGCGGCCGCGGACTTGCGTTCTTTTTCACCGGTTCCTGCGTAAGAAACCAAGCGGAACGGGGAATAGTTCGTTCACGTCCGGACATTGTTCCGGCGGAGGTTTTTGATTGAGCACGGGCTTTGATTGGTCTGCCTTTCTCGATGTCACCGTGGGTATCGGTGCGTTGCTGGTGGGCTTAGGGATTTTTATCGCAATGCAGGCGCTAGCGCGAACGCTTCGCCGGCTCGATAAGACGCTTGACGGCGTTGATGAACAGGTCGCTGCTCTGGGCAAACCCGTCACCGAAACGCTGGTTCACGTCGGCGGCATCGCCGACACGGCGGACCAGACGATCGCGCGCCTCTCCGGCGTCATCGCGTCGCTGGAGCAAATCGCGGCATCGATTTCGAACACGGTGAAACTGACGCACGACGCGCTCTCGCCGGCAATCGTCAACGCGGGCGCCACGATTAGCGGTATCAGCGCCGGCTTGCGGCGTCTTGTTCGCGGCGGCGGCGACCAAACGGAGAGCAACCTATGAATAATGAACCGGGAACGCCGCAGCCGGGCGGCGGGAGCGGGTTCTTTACTGGTCTAGTGATCGGCGTGCTGGCAGGCGCCGCGCTGGCCTACTTTATCATGCAAGAAGAAGCTCGCGATGCGATCGTCGGCAAAGCACGGGAGGCCGCAAACTCGGCCATGGATGCCACGGGCGATTTGCGAGGCCGAGTCGCCGACGTCGCCGGTACGCTGCAAGAAAACGCGGCGGATCTATATGCCCGCGGAAAGAACGTCGTAGACTCCGCGCGCAGCAACGTCAATGCAGCCGTCGACGAAGGACAAGCCACGGCCGGGCGCGTCCGCGATGAACTTTCCCAAGAAGCGCAATCGGTGCCGCAACCGGATACGCGATCACAACCCTAACTCCAACCCCGATTCCTTAGGAGACAGCGTGGATATTAAAGTAAATGTTCGAGAGGCACAAGGCGATACGTACGTCGTCGATTTAAACGGCGAAATCGACGTGTACACCTCTCCGAAAGTCAAGGATGCCATCGGAGATCTCATCGATAAAGGCCACTACAACCTGGTCATCAATTTAGAAAAAGTGCGCTATATCGATTCAACCGGCTTGGGCGTGCTCATCGGCGGCCTCAAGCGCGTTCGCGAGCATGGCGGCACGGTAAATTTGGTATGCACCAATCCCCAGATAAAAAAGATCTTCGACATCACCGGCCTGGTGAAGATCTTCGGCATCTTCGACGA
>DASRSF010000183.1:0-14347 GCA_035656615.1 Vulcanimicrobiaceae bacterium
TTAAGCCCGGCGGTGCACATGCAGCTGCAGAGGCAAGAACGTGCAGCGGCGCCGTGATTAAAGATTCGACCTATGGGGGCGGCTATGAAGCCGATGCGCGCAGCAGTGCAGCGCCCGGGCATGCCGCGGTGCTGGCGAACTACCGCAAATCGGAGTACGGCAACGGCACGACGATGGACGCGTATTTCACCGACGATACCGGAGCAATGGGCGGCCTTCCGCTTCCGTGCAACTTCTCGATGGCAACATATCAGGCGTACACCAACAAAGTCACACAATCGTTGGTCCGGCCGACTTTTGTAAATACGCTGCACGCCGGCGACCCGGTGACGCAGACCGGCTATTTGAACGCCACCAACGTTATCGGCGGCATGTGCGAGCTATGCATCGCATACAATAACAAAACCCTAGGCCGCGACGTCGCCGAAACCGGCAGCCAATGGATCGGGCAGGAAAACGCGGCGATCGTCACCGTCGCAAAGCGCAAGATCTTCTGGCTCTATGCTCGCGCGGCGTACAACCCGGCGTACGAGACGCCGCTACGCAAGTTCATGTATGCCTCGTTTCTGCTGACGTACAGTCCGCAGTACTCGATGTATCAAGATGCTTTCAAGACGCCTAGCGGTTTCCCGGTCATGCCGGAAACAGGTATCGTGCCGATGCAGCCGCTCACGACGGCAAGCTCCGTAACCGGATATTTGCGTTCCGGCGGTACGTACATGCGGGAATTCGGCGCCTGTTACTACCTGGGTGTACTTAAAGGCAAGTGCGCCGTGGTCGTGAATCCCGGCGCCTCTACCGCGAGAATTGCCACAACGGCGTATGCGCACAGCGTGGTCCTTAGCGGCTACGACGTGCTCGACGGCGGAACGGTAAGTTTCACCGGCGCACGCGTCACCTCGGTGCCGGCCGCCGGCGGAGCGATTCTCTTCCCGTAATCCGCGTCCGCGCACGCAAAAACAAGAGAACCGCGGATGTTTCCGCGGTTCTCTTCGTTCGATAAGCCCGTACCGGTTGGTAGTTAGACCAGACCCATTTTAATCGCGTGCACGGCCGCTTGCGTGCGCGCGTAGATGTTGAGTTTGGAGAAAATGCGGCTGACGTGATTCTTGATCGTTTTTTCGGAGAGATTCAGACGAGCGCTGATCTCTTTGTTCGAAAGCCCTTCGGCGATCAAACGTATCACTTCGGTCTCGCGCACGGATAGCTCGTTGATGTCCGGACGTCCGTTGCTCATGCTGCGGCGGCGCAGTAAACCTCCGGCGACCCGCGGATCGACGTATGTTTCACCTGCCGCGACCATTTTGACGGCGCGGATGAGTTCTGCGGGCGTTACGTCTTTGATGATGTAACCATCGGCGCCGGCCGCCAGACAACACTGCATCATCTCTGCCTGCGGGCGCATTGAGAGAACGCAAACGCGTGCCTGCGGTGCAGCTTCGCGGCATGCCGCTAATGCTTCGCCGAGTTCGACGGCCCCGCCGTCGACGTCAAGTAGGATAATGTCCGGCTTTGCCTTGGCGAGCGCGGCCGAATAAACAGTTTCAGAGTCCCCGACAATTTGCAGTGTAGGATCTAGAGAAAAAACTTGACAGAGGGCTTTGCCAAACAAAACCTGCCCCTCGATCACATAGATACGTGCGGTGTCTGTGGTAATCACGTTGTCCCCTTCGCCTTGAACAGTAAGAGCGATAACCGGCGAGCTGCAGTTGGGCAGTAACTGTTAACTCGTAGTAAACGGCAATATCCCCACAATCGGGACCTTTCTCGCACTTTTGCCCATAAGGCACCCAAAAACAGGCCGAATGGCCTAGTGCATACCGCTTGCCCTGAGTAGCCGCACAACTATCAACCTTAAATTCCGGTTCCGATAACGTAATGGTCAACCACCATTTTGTTAATGTTGTGAGGCCTTTTCTCGTGCGTACGATACGACTGACCCATTCTTCTCGTGCAAAACTTCTCTGCTTGCTCACCATGACGGCCATCCTGACTGGTTGCGGCGGCTCAGGCGGCTCAGGCCGCCCGGGCGCCCTTCCCATGACCGCCCGGCAGGCCACGGGCACCGGGACCGCCTCCAGTTATGACGCCGTGATCCTGGGCGACAACCCGGCCGAATACTACCGCCTCGATGAGAACACGGGTACGGTTGCCGCCGACAGTTCCAGTCATGGCGCCGCGGCGACCTACGTAGGCAACGGCGGGACGGATTACAATCTGGCGCAAAGTCCCGGGCCCATTGCCTCCGAGACCGCCGGATGGCTTGAGGACCTGGGTACGACGGCCTCACATGGAGTGATGGCACCGGGCGTTGCCGCAGCCTCGACAACGTCTTCGTGGACCGCAGAGGCATGGGTGAAGTTGACGGCGCTCCCCAGCGAGTACGAAACGATCCTGGGCAACAGCGGCCAGAACCGTCTGCTAATTACCCACGCGGGCGCGCTCCTTTATCAAAACCACGCCGGTGTGCCGTTGACCTCTGCCACGTTGCTGCAACCAGGTACGCTCTACCACATCGTTTTGCGTTCCGACCTTTCGGCCGGGACCTATGGCGTGGTGTCGTTTTTCGTCAACGGCGTCAAGGATGCAAATACCCTTTCGTATGCCTCGGCCAACTATCGCCAGGGAATGAACGCAACGTATTACTGGGGTCAGTACGATGCCTCGATTTGGTATAAGTTCAACGGCTATCTCGGCCGTGTAGCGTATTACACGAGCGCGTTGTCCGACACGCAAGTCGCGGCGCATTACTCCGCCGGATCTTCAGTGGCGTCCCTTCCGCAACCGACGCCCAGCCCGGTAGCAACGCCCACGGCCTCGCCCGCGGCCACTATCACCGCACCGTCCGGCATCTCGTCGTTTACCGGACAGATTTACAGCAATGCTGCGGGCCGGATCTCAATCGACCCGCGGCCGTACTGCGGCTACCAAAATATTGCCACCAACTCTTCCACTATTGTGTTCAACGGGCCGGTCAGCAACACGTGGGCCGTCTTTACCGGAACCGGTGCGGCATGCTCTACCTCGTTTGTAGCGCGGAGCGTGACGCTGTACTCTGCTGCCCCCGGCAGCAGTACGGCTTCCGGTACGGTAAGCGGTGCAACGTCATACGGATTCACTTTGACCACGAGCAACGGCGCTGCGGTGCCGGTGCTGCTCACTTCGTCAACGGCAATCTTCGGAGGTCAGCTCACCACCGGTTCAAACGTCAGCGTAACCGGCGTCGGCTCTGCTTCCGGCACCATCGCGGCAACGCAAGTTGCGGTAGCTGCGGCCACTCCGGATCCGAACGTATCGCCCACCGCTACTCCTGGTCCGATCACCACCACGCACGTCCTGACCGCCGGCTTCATTTACGGCTACTCGGGAACGCCGACCACAGTGCCGCTCTCGTCCATTGCTCCCTGGATAAGCTGGGCGGAGACGGATTCACTACACGCCGCCATGCTGCGCAGTGCCGGCATCAAGGTGACTGCCTACAACGCCTGGTGGCGCAATTACACCATCGACAACCCGAATTCTGGATACGTGGACCTTGCTCCGGGCGGCGCACATGCGTCCGCCGAGGCAGTCGATTGCAGCGGCAATGCGATCAAGGACCCGAATTACGGCACCGGATACATCGCCGATGCACGCAATGCGGGCGCGCTCGGTCATGCGCAGCTTGTGCTCAACTATCGCCTCAAGGAGTTCGGCAGCAACTATGACGCGATGTTCTCCGATCAAACTGGATCAGTAAGCGGAATCACTCCGCCGTGCAACTACAGCCAACCAACGTTCGACGCGGCCGTGAACGCGGTGCATCAGGCATTGGGAGTAAACATCATCATCAACGCACTGGGCGCCTTCACGAACCCGGCGTCCGCCGTCGATTTGACAAATCCGTCGAACGTGATCGGCGCAATGTGCGAAGAGTGCTATGGGCGCAATGGCGGTTCCGGCGATTCGATCGAAACCGGCGTGAGCTGGCAGAACGTCGAGAACGCCGAGATACTGATGATGGCTAAGCAAAAGCTCTTCTGGGATTATGCGCGCCTGTCGGGTGATCCGACGACGGAAACGGCGTATCGGACGTATGCGTACGCTTCGTTCCTGCTCGGATATGACCCGGGCTATGCGATGTTCGATGAGGCGCTCACAACGAACAGCGGTTTCCCGGTGATGCCGGAAGTCGGTCTGGTTCCCATGCAACCGGTCACGACGGCCTCTTCGGTAGCCGGATATGCGGCGCAAGGCGGAGCGTACTTCCGCGAGTTTGCTGCGTGCTATTACAAAGGCGCATTCGTGGCCCGCTGTGCGGTGGTCGTCAATCCGAGCACAACCAGCACCGTGCCGGTACCCTCGACGTCATACACGCACAGCATGACGCTTGCGGGCAGCGGGGTGTTGGATGGCGGAACGGTATCGTTCAATGGCCCGCAGGTCTCCCAGCTCGCGCCCGGGACCGCGGCAATCCTGCTCCCATAAGACCCTAGCCTCCAGTAAAAAGGCCTGCAAAGGATTGCGGGCCTTTTTTCGTTGACGACATATGATGAACTCGATGCTGAGAACCGTTGCCCTCGCGCTCTCTGTGGCGCTCCTGGCTGCCGCCCCGGCGCACGTCCAAACAAGCGATTATTGGGGCGGGTATGCCGGCACGAAATCCGTACCGGCGAACGTCGCCGCGCGCGCGCTGACTTGGGCCGAGACCGACAATATCGGTTCCGCGCAGCTCGCTCCGCTGGGAGTAAAAACGTTTCTTTATAGTAATCCCAATCGCGTCATGCCGCGGCAGGCGATTCTCTACGCCCCTGACCCCGACGATGCGCGTTATGCGAAAACATGTTCAGGCACGCCCGCTCGCGGAGAAGCGGCGTACGCGGGAATTCTTTTGACGAATCCGCGTTCCAAGGCGTTGCTGGCGGCATGGCGCCGCTCGAACGACGCGCACTCCATCGGAGCGAATTTCTACGCGATCTTCGCCGATGAGGCGGTCGGCGCCAAGGAAGCGCAGGATCTTCCGTGCGGTTATGATTTGGACGATTGGATCGCCGCCGAGGCGCAGCTCTTCCGCCAGATTGGAAAGCCCGTCATCTACAACGCACTCAATGATTTTCGCAATCAGGACGTCGCGCCCGAAATTTCGCTCAATGCCGCGGCAATCGGCGGCATGATGGAGGAATGCTACGCAGGTCTGCGCGAGGATCACCGGGTCAACGGATGGCGCTGGATCGCGACGGAAAATACCGAGATTCGCATGGCCCAGGCGCGAAAATACTTCTTTTGCTACGGCCGCGATTTGACGCCCGCCGACCAAGCAGACGACTCACGGATGTACACGTATGCGTCATTTCTGTTGACGTACGATCCCGCAACGACGGTGTTATGGGAGTATTACAAGACGCCAAGCGGCGGACACGTCATGCCGGAGAGCCAGGTCGTCCCGTTGCATCCGGTGCGCGAAAACGTTAGCCAAATCGACGAGCTTCACACGACGGGCGGCGTCTACGCGCGCGCATATCGCTCGTGTTACGTTGCCGGCCGCCCGCAGGGCGCATGTATAGCGGTTGTAAACCCGGACGATTCCCCGCACGGGGTTGACCTGCGCGGGTATTCACGCATCCTGGTTCTCCACGGTTCGGGGATCTTCGACGGCGGTACGGTATCGCTTGACCGGCAAACCGTCTCAACACTTCCGCCGCGCGGTGCCGTTGTAGCGTTCCGGTAACTTCTTGCGAATTCTCATCGTTCCGGACGTTTTCCCGACACGCGATCAGCCGGGTCTGGGAATTTTCATCCTGCGGCGCGTGCAGGCACTTCGCGATCTCGGGCATGAGCTGCGCGTCCTGCGCGTCGTGCCGTTCGCGCCGCCCTTTGGTAACAAGTGGCGCTCGTATTCGGCGATCCCGGCGTACGATACCGTGGACGGAATAACCGTGGTAACGGCGCGCGCGATTATTCCGCCGCGCATGATAGGGATCGAATACGCGGCGCTGCAAATGCGTGGCCGCTTGGAGCGTGAGATCCGCGAATTCCGCCCGGACCTCGTGCATGCCAGCTTCCTCGTGCCATGCGGGCAGATCGCGGTGCGACAACGGTTGGTTCCGGCGATTGTCAGCGCTCACGGTGCCGACGCGTATCGCTGGCCGCGCACGCGTGCGGGCCTGCGCCGCGCCTCCCAAGAAGCCGTTCGCGAGGCTGCGGGCGTAACGGCAGTCAGCGGATACATCGCACAGTGCGTACGGGAATTGGTCGACCGTGACGTTCGCGTGATTTGGAATGGCGGCGACGAGCGATTTTTTTATCCGCGCGTTCGTGCCGAATCGCGCGCGGCGCTCGGTCTGCCCGATGCGGCGCGCATCATCGCCTTTGCGGGAAACGTGCTTGCACAAAAAGGCGTGTTCGATCTGCTCTGCGCTGTGGCGGCGCTTCCGGAAAAGCAAGACGTGCTCGTAGCGATTGCCGGGACCGGACCGGACAGCGAGGCTTTTGAGCAGCAGGCACGCGCCGCCGGCGTACGGGTTCACATGCTGGGACGATTATCATCCGAGCAGGTGGCATCGCTGTTCACGGCTGCGGACCTCGTAACGCTTCCCAGCCATGCTGAGGGTTTGCCGAACGTGGTCTGCGAGGCGATGCTTGCGCAATGCGCGGTCGTGGCTACGACTGTCGGCGGCACGCCGGAAATCGTTGAGCACGGCCGCACCGGACTGTTGGTGCCGCCGCGCGATCCTGCGGCACTTTCCGCCGCGCTGCAGTCAGTGCTCTCCAGCGATGATCTGCAAGACCGGCTCGCGCGCGGTGCGCGTGAATTCGCGCTTGCGAACCTCACCTGGCGCGTCAGCGCGAAGAAGTATGAAGCGTTTTACCGGGAGATCCTCGATGCAAGCGCGCCAGACCCTCGAGCAACCCGACGCCGTATCCCAAGTGCAGTGAACTGAAGGCAGCCGCGGTGTAGGGAATACTGCTCGTATCGGCGCGGCAGACCGCAGCCGCCGCAGCGAGGGCGGCGCCCCCATATAACGCTACGGCGGCTGTAAGTAATCCGCGGGCAGGCGCCCAAGAGGCTGCCATGACGCAAAGCAACGCACCCGATGCGACTGCGATTGACGGCACTAAATGGTGCGGGCGCAAGAAGTCCGGGTGCTTTTCCCAAACGCGGACCCGTGCTTGTCCGTAGTTACGGTATTGCCGGAAAGCCGCGCGCCACGTGGGTCGCGTGCTGTATCTGAACCGCACCCGCGTATCGCGCACGATACGGTAGCCGGCGCGCCGCAGCCGCCAGTTCAGCTCCTCGTCTTCACCGAATTGTAACTCCGGATCGAAGCCGCCGGCCGCTATAACGGCCTCGCGCCTGTAAATTCCGCACTGTACCGTATCCACGTCGGCATAGTCGCGCACGTCCGCATACCCACTGCCGCCCACGCCGAACGGCGACATGCGCGCGAACGCAACGCCTTGCCCGAATTGCGTTTCACCGTACTGTTCGGGTCTGCCGCCCACGCACGCGACCATCGCGCCCTCGGCGGCAAAAACATCGAGCGCACGCTCCAAAAAATCCGGAGCGATGAACGTACGCGCGTCGACTTTGGCGACGAAGGGCTGATCGGTCAACGCAATGGCTACGTTTAGCGCATCCGGTAATGAACGGCGCACTCCGTCCGCAATAACGCGTACGCGCGGATCGCGGTCTGCCCACTGCTGCAGCCGCTCGACGGTTTTGTCCGACGAACCGCCGTCGACCACGATGACATCCGGACTGACGGTTTGATTCAGGATCGCTTCAATGGAGCGGTCGACGTCGCGCTCTTCGTTGAACGTGGACATCACCACCGCGACCCCTTGGCGGTTCATGCGATCTGTGCGTACAGATTCGTGAGCTTATCGCCCTCACTTGCCCATTGATAGTGCTGCTGCACGGCGTCAAATCCGCGCTTTCCCATTTGTGCGGCCTGCGCCGGGTCGTCCACAATCGTACGAATCGCTTGCGCAATGGCGTTGGAATCAGCCGGATCAACAACCAAACCGCAGTCGTGCCGGCGAACGACTTCGGCACATAGCGGTACCGCGGAGGAGACGATGACGGGCAAACCCGCCGCCATATATTCAAACATCTTCGTTGGAAGCGCGTCCACGTGATTGCGCGCAGGCAGCATGATTAGCATGCCGGCCATCGCGCGTCCCAATATTGCGGGCAGATCGGAGCGGTGACGCGGTCCCAAATACTCCACGCGTTTCCAAGCCGGAAGGCGGCCCACTTCTCGTGCCAGCTCCGGCGTCTCGAACGGGCCTACAACCGTCAAATGTATATCGCGCGCAAGCGCGTCGACGGCCTTCACCATCTCGACGATGCCGCGCAGCCGCGTAATTTCGCCGACATACACGACGCGGCGTTCGCGTTGTAGAAAATCGGATTCGCTCAGTGCGAGCTCGTCCAGAGCGGGATAGTTTGAAACGACCGCTTTGCGCGGATGCGGATACGCCTGAGCGATTGCCGGAGTAGCAGCTACAATCGCACTAAAGCGGCCTTGCACGATGCGCAGTACCGCGTTTGTCACCACGGCGGCCGGTTTGCGCAGCACCGAGGGAATCCAGGGTTTGTCCAGGATGTCCTTGGGGATGTCTTCATGCACGTCGAAGACGACCCGCGCGCCGCGCAGACGCAACAGCAATCCTACCGGGATAAGCTCCGGATCGTGAAAGTGGTACACGTCGGCACGTTCTGCAACGGCGCGACGATAGAGGGTAAACATCGTTCGCGTCATGCGGTCCAGCCGGTTTCGCGGCATGTCGAGCTGGCGATAGCGTACGCCGGCTGGGACACCGCGTCCCGAACCTGTTGCGATCAGCACGACGTCGTAGCCGGCATCGACCAGCGTCGCGCATTCGCGATGCGCGATCCGCGTATCGGATGCACGGTGAACCGAGGTTAGATGCGCGACTTTCAACTGCGTTATCGGTTGCATTGTTCCATATGAAATGGTCGCAAAAACGGCTCCCGGGCGCGACGGGGGAAAGACCTAACCGCCGCGGGGCACTCGGCCCGAGGCATGCGTGCCCCCGACCGTGTACAGTATTCTCGGCATGAAACGGCTGCTGCTGGTTTCCTACGTCTTCCCGCCGGCGCCTTCGCCCGGGGCCCTGCGGCCAGGATATTTGGCGCGCTACCTCCCGCAATTCGGGTGGGATGTGACCACGCTGACCACCGGTGACGAAAATCCCACGTTTCCGGCGCGTCTGCTGCGCGCAACGCCGCAGTTGGAGCAAAATATACGCGGGGGCATCGTCGGGCGCAGCAGCAGCCCGCATTCGCCGCTGCGCAGGCTGATGCGGGCAGCAAAAGAGACCATCTACTTTCCGGATAGCACGGCCGGCTGGATGCCGCCCGCCATTTCGGCCGGATTGAACGCCTTGGCAAGCGAGCCGTATGACGCCATCATGAGCACCGCCCTTCCCGCCTCGGCACACGTCATCGCCTGGATACTGGCAAAGAAAACCGGATTACCTTGGATTGCGGACTACCGCGACCCGTGGAACGGCAATGCGTACCTGCGGCGCGGTCCCGTTCGCAGGATGCTGGAACGCTGGCTCGAGCGCGGCATGCTTCATCGCGCGAATGCCGTCACGACAATCTCCGAGGCCATCGCTTCTCAGCTGGCGGCATTTCACAAACGCCGGGACGTGCACGTTATTCCGAATGCGTACGATCCGTCCGACTGGGAAGGAGTGCCGGAGATATCGCCGGCGCGCTTCGATCTGTGCTTCACCGGATCGATGTACGGCGGCACGCGCAATCCGGATCTGCTCTTCGCAGCGCTTGCGCAGCTTCGTTCGGCGGGAGAACCCGCCGGGAACGCCGCGCGCGTCCACTTCTACGGACCAAATAGCGAACAAGTGATCGAGCGCGCCTCGCATTACGGTCTAACGTTAATCGTGCGCCACCACGGCACCGTACCACGCGCGGCCGCGATGCGAGCGCAGCGCTCCTGCGCCGGGTTGTTGATCTTCTTGAATATGGACCCGGCTACGGGAAGCGAAATGGGAAGCAAGTACTTGGAGTATTTGGGGGCGCACCGCCCCATACTCGCGTTCGGGCCGCCAAACAGCGTCATGCGCGATTTTCTCTCTCGTACCGGCGTCGGTTGGTTTGCCGGTGAGGTCGATCAAGCCGCGCAGGCCGTGCGCGATGCGTACGACCGGTTTACTTCCGGAGCATTTGAAGTGCGCGCCGAGCCGGGCAGTGTTTCAACCTCGTACGAACTGGCACGGCGTTTCACGGAGATCCTCGACGGCGTATCGGCGCCCGGTTCATTCAGGAGCATTGCTTGATGGAACAACCCACATACGACAACGAATTGGGATATTGGGAGGCTCGCCTCGGAGACGAGGTTCCGCTCAATTCCGTGGGTTACCACGGCCTGAGCGATGCATTCGTTTCATTTCTCTACCGGCTGCGCCGCAAACGCTTTTTAGCCGCCGCGGCGCCGCTTGTAAAGCCGCAGATGCGCGTGCTCGACATCGGATCGGGCGGCGGGTTCTATATCGATCTTTGGCAACGCTTGGGTGTACGTGACATCACCGCAACGGATTTGACGCAGGCATCAATCCGGGCAATTGAACGGCGCTTCCCAGGCGTACACGCGCGCACATTTGACGTCGGCATGGGCAACATGCCCTTTGCTCCGGCATCGTTCGATGCCATCTCGTGCATGGACGTCGTTCACCACCTCATGGACGACGCCGCCTACGAACAAGCGTTTCGCAACTGCGCCGACTTGCTACGGCCCGGCGGCGCCATGATCTTCACCGATAACTTTTTGCACGGAGCCCGGTACGCGGGGCCGCACGCCGTCAGCCGAACACTGCCGGAGATTCAACGCGCCGCAGCCAAAGCCGGCTTGAATATCGTCACGCGTAAACCGATCTTCGTGCTTATGAACAACCCGGTTGATTCGCGCAGCCGCTTGTTCAAATTCTACTGGCGAGCGATGTGTTTCATCAGCAGCAACTACTATGCCGGCGCGATCACCGGCGCGCTGCTCTACCCGTTCGAGGTCGTTCTAACCTCACTGCTTCGCGAAGGTCCCTCGACCGAGCTGGCGGTGGCGAAAAAGACCTCGAACCCGTAAATTAGGCGACCGCGCGCGGGGATTCGATGCCGATAAGTGCATCGGCGATAAGCGCGGCTGCATGTCCATCGCCGTAGGGCGCTGCCTGGTGCGATGGAATCGGCCGAATTGACGACGCACGGATCTTTTGCGGATCGCTTCCCGCCAGAACGTTCCAGCCGTCTTCCAACGTTTCGATCCACTCGGTTTCCTCGCGCAGCGTAACGCACGGAACCTTCAGGACAAAGGCCTCTTTTTGCAAGCCGCCCGAATCGGTGAACACGACCTCCGCGTGCGCCGTGAGCCCAATCATCTCCACGTACGAGAGCGGATCGCACACGATGATATTGTCGCCTTCACCCACGTTCTGCGCCGCAGCGATCGCCCGGGTTCGCGGATGCACCGGAAATACCACGGGGAGTGAGACACCGCGCAGGCCCTCGATGATGCGCGCGAATGTCGCGGGATCGTCCGTATTCGATGCACGATGTATCGTCGCCACCGCGTACGCCTTCGGATGAAGATTCAAGCGTGCCAGGATTTCGGGCTGCGCCGGCAACTGCTGCGCCGCTTGCGTGGCTAAGTCGACCATGAGGTCGCCCACGATGCAAACGCCGCGCGTAATGCCTTCGGCGGCAAGTTGCTGCGCCGCTTGCGCGTTGGGTACGAGCAGCAGATCGCCGACGTGATCGGCAACGATGCGGTTGATCTCCTCCGGCATGCGTTTATTGAAGGAGCGCAGTCCGGCCTCGACATGGGCGACCGGAACGTGCATTTTCGCACCAACCAGCGCTCCCGCCAAGGTACTATTGGTATCGCCGAACACAAGCAGCCAGTCGGGCCGTTCCGATTCGACGACCGGTTCCAGGCGGCGCAGCATCTCACCGGTTTGCGCACCGTGACTTGCGCTGCCCACGCCTAAGTGATAGCGCGGCTGCGGTATCGAAAGCTGCTCGAAGAACACGTCCGACATTCCGTGATCGTAATGCTGGCCGGTGTGAACCAGGATTTCCTCGATGCCGCGGCGCGCAAACTCCGCGCTGAGCAGAGCCGCCTTAACGAACTGCGGCCGCGCACCGACAACGCTCAGGACGCGCATTACGCGACGGCTTCGCGCCCGCCTACGGCGGCCTTCACCGCATCGATGACCGTCTGCTGTGCCTTCGGCGAGAGTTCCGGATACATCGGTATCGAGATGACTTCTTTGGCAGCGCGTTCGGAATGCGGAAAGCGGCCTTCGCCCAATCCCAGCGTTTCATGAACCTTCTGCAAGTGCAACGGAACCGGATAATACACCATGGTTTGTACGCCGGCGGCTTTCAGAGCTTCTTGCACGTGGTCGCGGTCGCGGACACGAAGCGTGTATTGATGGTAGACGTGCCGCCCGCCGCTGGGTTCTTCGGGTAACGGTATTCCCAGATCCGCAAACGCCGCGTTATATCGCTGAGCAACGGCGCGGCGTGCGGCGATCCACTCTTCGAGGTGCGGCAATTTGACACGCAAAATGGCTGCCTGCACTTCGTCAAGGCGACTGTTCACGCCGAGTTCTTCATGGTAATACTTCACTCGTCCGCCGTGCCCACGCAGGCTTCGCGCGCGCTCGGCCAGCGCCTGATCCGCCGTGACGAGCATACCGCCGTCTCCGTACGCGCCCAGATTCTTGGACGGGAAGAAACTAAAAGCGCCGAACGTTCCGATCGCTCCGAGCATCGTCTCGCCGAGCTTTGCGCCTATCGATTGTGCACAATCTTCGATGACCGCAAGGTTGTGCCGGCGCGCGATCGACATGATGTCATCCATCGCAGCCGGGCGCCCGTACAGGTGCACCGGTAAAATCGCTCGCGTACGCGGCGTCACGGCCGCTTCAAGTTGTGCCGCGTCCATCGTGTACGTGCGGGGATCGATGTCGACGAAGACCGGCCTGGCACCCACGATGCCGATCGCTTCGGTCGTGGCCACGAACGTAAACGGGATCGTGATGACCTCATCGCCAGGCCCGATATCGAGCGCGCGCAGCGCCAAGTGTAAGGCGTCGGTACCGGAATTCAAAGCAACGGCGTGCGGCACGCCGATATATTGCGCGACTTCGCGTTCCAGTGCTTTCACATTTGGGCCGTTGATGAACGCGCCGCCGGAGAATACCTCGTCAACCGAAGCGAGCATCTGCTCGCGCAGCTGACGGTACTGCTCGGTTAAATCACAGATCGGGATCACTCGGTCACCTTTCGAACGTTGGATTCGTCTTTCACAAATTGGCGGTTGCATTCACCGCATACGGCTCGGTCGCCGCTAAAGACCAAACGAGCTCCGCATTCGCATGCGTACCCGTGGATGCGCGCGGGATTTCCATACACCATCGCATACGCCGGAACATCTTTGGTCACCACGGAACCCGCCCCGATGAACGCATATTCCCCGATAGTGTTGCCGCATACGATTGTTGCGTTGGCACCGATGGATGCGCCCTTCTTCACCAGCGTCTTGAGATAGTCGCCGGCGGAGTTTCTGGGCGTTCCGCTCCTGGGCGTGTACACATTGGTGAAAACCATACTCGGGCCGCAGAAGACTTCATCTTCGAGCTCAACGCCTTCGTACACCGAAACGTTGTTCTGGATCTTGACGCGGTTGCCGATGCGTACGTGCGGGCCGATAACCACGTTCTGGCCGATGTTGCAGCGCTCGCCGATCTCGCAGTCCGGCAAGACATGCGAGAAATGCCAGATTTTCGTACCGTCGCCGATGTTGCTCGGCTCGTCCACGTACGAGGACTCATGGACGAAGAACCTCGGCGCTACCTCCGACTCCCTGGCCACGCTCACGCTAAGACCTCCAGTGGAAACGAGTACACCGTGGCATGTTCGTCGACCATAGCCAGCGCCCGCACCACTTCCAGCCCTTCACGACCGTCCGTAGGAGCGGCGGTGCCGGCCCGAATCGCTTGGCAAAACGCCTCCAATTCCAAGCGTAGCGGCTCTCCGGGAGTGAGGGGAATTCTTTCCGCTTCTCCGCGCCACAACTCGGGTACGCCGCGCGCATCGAGCCGGTCGCCGCACGGCGTAAGGGTCAATGCGCCGCCCTCGCGTGAATCAACGAACGTCAGCGTGCCCTGCGAACCGAATACGTCGATGCGCGAGCTCTTGTCGGGATCCAGCCAACTGACCTCGATATGTGCGCTTCTTCCATCAGCGAACGCAAAGTCCGCATAGGCGAAGTCACCCAGACCGGGACGCACGTATGCACTGAGCCAGCCGGTCGCGTTC
>DASRSF010000184.1:0-6076 GCA_035656615.1 Vulcanimicrobiaceae bacterium
GTAAAGGGCACGTTCCATTGCGCGAGTTGTTGTTCGACCTCCGTGAGCTGTTCGGGATGAAGTGAAACCGCGAACATCGGAGTGCGAGCCGGACGCTGCAGAACGACCGCTGCCACCGTTATAAGCAGTGCCGCGCCGATAATGCCGGCAACTTTCAATTTGACGTGCGGTCCGCCGTTCAGAATTGTTTTGATGATGCCCTGTATGTCCACCGCCTCACACCTGCATGCTCAGCACCGACTGCAGCGCTTGCGCGGTGCGTTGCGCTGCGGCAGTCGCTACCGCCAGCGCGACGTCGGCGCGCGCACGTTCATAGATCGCTTGCTGTAAGTCCGCGCCGCCGTTCGCAAAGCGGTCCTCGGCGGCATTTGCCGATGCAAACACCGAGCCCAGGCCGTTCAGCACGTTTTCAAAGGCCGCGGAGTCGTGCCGTGCGGAGGCGGAGGTTGCCGGTGCGTCCGGAATAAGCGGCGTGACGATCATAAGCGACCCATGTCGATCGTGCGTTGTGCAAGCTGCTTGCCGTCCTCGAAGACGGATGCGTTCGCCTCGTATGCGCGTGACGCGTTCAACACGCTGACCATTTCCGTCAGCATGTCGACGTCCGATCCGCGCTGCGTGTGCGTTCCTGTAAACTCCACGCCGGCCGAACCGTCTTCCCCTTCGATCAATCGAAATTCGGGAACTGCCCGCTCGAATGTGCCTTTGGGACCTGCTGCCTGAGCGGCCGCGACATTTCTGGCCGCAACCTCCAGCGCACCACGTTGCGCATCCATGCCGCTCGCCGCGGTACTGAGTACACCTAAAACGTCCATGCCCTAAATGCTATCCCTGGCATGTTGCCGCCGTATGACGCGGGCGTTACCGGACGGGTTTGCAATTATTGGTGCGCGGCGCTCTTAATTTCCGCAAGCCGCGCATGCACCGCGTTCAAAAGTGCCTCGGAAAACACCGCGGTCCGCGCGATAGCGGCCATTGCCGCTTCCGAGCGCGCTTCTCCTAGGGACGTTCCGGCACGCGCTGTTGTTGCGGAGGCTTGCGCAATTTGCTCCCCTGCGTTGCGCAGTGCAGGAGCCAGGGATAATCCGACGTCAAACATCCGTACAATGTACCGGCGTGATGTTGCCGCATAATGAAGGCCGCGTTACCGGCGCTGGACCGGTAGCCCTTGGGCGTCCAGCGGGATGCCCGCCAGCAAACGGGTCACTTCATCGTAGTTCTGCACGCCCGAAGCGACGTGGTTACTCTTCAGATACGAGTTATAAACTCGCCAAGAAAACCGCGAAAGGCTCAGATTCACGAAGTGCGAGTTGCGCTTTCGAATCGCCGCGAAGTCTTGCCACACGAGCGGGCCAAACATCGAGTGCGGGTAGTTCGAGAGTGCAGGCAGGTACAAGAACACTTCCAATGCACCCGAATATTGGGCGATCGGATCAGGATCGCGCAGGCACGTTAGTGCCGCAATATAATTCGCTTCGTCTTCGCGGTTGAAGCTCGCGACGTGGCTCCATTCGTGCGCTTGTGAAAACGGGCGCTCAAACCAAAGCAGATCGGGCGCGAGCTGCGTTTCGAGCGTGAAGGGATTGGTAAACCCGCTGGTACCGCTCAAATCCATGAACAAACCGGCAACGGCCGGCTTTGCGGGCGCAATCTGCGGGACCCACGCGTCGCCAAGACGTGCGACCACGGGCAGCCACGCGCCCACTAAATCCGCCTCGTCCATCTCGCGTTGACGCGCGGCGCGGTGCGCGATCGGTGCAAAGCGATTCACCCGTGCAATCATGCGCGCGCGAAGCGCGTCGATCTCGCCCGGTGTAATCCTCGCGGCATTAAAGCTAGTTCGCGTCTCAAGAGGGGCGCGATCGTAGCCGAATCCCCACCCTGCATAAAACCAGATCAGGAAGAACGCGCACAACGCGGCAGCGCCCAGAAGCGCGCGCCAAAACGGACGCGCAAGGCTCAGCGCCACGAGCAGTGCGACTACGGCAACAGCGATGACGGCGTCACCGAGCGCGAACGGTATTGGCCGCGTAACCGAAGCCCAAAATCCCTGCCAGGCGGGATAGTAGCCATTCGAAAAGTGAGTTTCGACCCACTCCGGCGAGGGACGCCAAAAGCACGCTACAACGCCGAGGATGATGACGATGACGTCAAGCGGGATGGTCAGCGAGAAAAAAGAGCCGCGCAGAATACGCGGCTCCCTTTTCGTAGGCGTTACCGTTTGGAGAACTGGAAGCGCTTGCGAGCGCGCTTGCGGCCGTATTTTTTGGATTCTTTTTCGCGAGGATCGCGCGTCAGCAAGCCGGCCTTGCGCAACACCTCGCGCAGCGATTCATCCATAGAAATCAGCGCACGAGCGATGCCGTGACGTACGGCACCGGCTTGCCCCGCGATGCCGCCGCCTTCCGCCTTGACCTCGATATTGAAGCGGGAACCGCTCTGCGTTGCGTCGAGCGGCTGGCGCACGATCTGCTGCAGGGTCTTGCGCGGAAAGTAATCGTCGATGGGGCGCTTATTAACGGTGATGACGCCTTGCCCCAGCGATATGCGCACGCGGGCGATGGAGCGTTTGCGGCGGCCGGTACCTTGAAAATTTTCGATCACGAAGACTCCCTACGCCAGCGGCTTCGGCTGTTGCGCTTCATGCGGATGCGCCGTGCCTGTATAGATTTTCAAGCGATTGAGTTGAACGTTTCGCATGCGGTTGGTGGGAAGCATACCGCGCACCGCCCGCTCGATGAGACGTTCCGGGTGCTTGTCCCGCACTTCGCGGGCTGTCTCGACTCTAATGCCTCCCGGATATCCGGTATGCCGGTAATACACTTTGTCGTCCCACTTCCGCCCGCCGAGTTCCACCTTGTCGGCGTTGAGCACCACAACGTGGTCACCATCGTCGATATGTGGAGTCCACGTCGGCTTATGTTTGCCCGAAAGAGCCCGAGCGATGCGCACCGCCAATGTGCCCAAACGCTGTCCCGCCGCATCCACGACGTACCAGTCGTGCTGCGTCTGCGCGGTCTTCTGCTGAAACGTCCGCATAACCCGGCTAGTCTACGGAAAATTCACGCGCCCGTCAAGGGTCACACGCACAAAATTAGTTGACTAGTCAAACACTTTGCACGTATACTCCCCGTATGCTTTCCGAAAACGCCGCCCTGGCCCTGGGCATGCTGCGGGCCGAAGGGGCGCTTCGCCGGCGCCTCGAGGCACCGCTCGGCGCCCGGCACGGCATCGGCTTTACCGACTTCGCCATCCTAACGGAGCTGTCCACCGTTCAAGGCGGCCGCCTTCGCGCCATCGATCTAGCTCAAAGGCTGGTGCTCAGTCCATCAGGCGTCACCAGAGCCGTGCTACCGTTGGAAAAAATTGGCCTGCTGCAACGAGTCCCGCACGACCGCGACGCGCGCGGCAGCTACATCCAATTAACGCAAGCCGGCCGCGAACGAGTGGCGCAGGCGCTCGAAACCGTAGAACAAACGGCGGGTGAGGTATTTGCCGCAAATCTCACGCGCAGCGACCGCATCGCGCTACTCGGATTGTTCGAGCGCTTCAGCTATTAACCATCAATTCGTACGCTAGCAGGCGACCATGAGCGGATCTTTAGGCGTTCTCGCTCGCAGATAAATACGCGCCAAGAGGATTGCGGCTTCAGATCCTAGCCTCTCAGCTTAAAGGGCCGCCTAAGCAAGACCATTTTCAGGTATTCATCAGTACGGCGCCCTAGACTACTGGGCATGGATAACAGCGTAGCGGCCACCAATTCCGACGCGACGGCCCGCAGGCGCGGGAGTCGGGCGCACATCCTCCTCAGCGCGAGCCTCATTATCATCGGCTTGCTCACTCTTTTTGCGACTGTATGGGTCATTGCACCAACCGTCGCGCTGTGGGGCCTCTGCGCAGCCGCAGCTCTATCCGCAATAGCATTGGGAGCATCACAGGTCGGGAACTTACGCGCAAGATTTGACTCCGGCGCCCCGGCCGATCAGCCAGGAAAGGCGCACAACGCCAAGGATGCGTGGAAGGCGCTCTTCAACCCTATTGGCGTGACCGAAGAACCAACGTTGCAGTCAAGCGTTACTGCAATTGTGGCAGAAAAATTCCAACTTAACTCGACCGTCACGACACGTTATGGTGCAATAGCTTTAGAACGGGTAACGCGGCCGGCGAACCAACGAGAAACCTCTCTCACGCTATAGATTGCTCAATCGGCCTTTTCAAGCAGCACGCTTCGGAAGGGCAGAACAGCTCTCGGGCGTCTGGAGAGCCGTCCGTCAGCAACGCTATTTCTCAGGGGTTCGTCAGTACATCGGCATAGAGTGTACGTATGGATAACACGGGCGGCACCGCTCGCGACGCGACGGCTAATACACCGCAGGCCAAGAGCAAGAGGTTTGAAGGGCTCATTCCAACGCGCGTGAGCCCCGCTTCGGCCGCCATAGCCGTGACGCTTGCTGTGGCTTTTATTATCGCCTTCATCACCGCGTGGGTGTTTTTACCGACCGTTGCGCTGTTGGGTCTTTGCGGAGCTGTCGGTCTTTTGGCAGCAGGGTTCGTCACGTCCAGGATTTTGAACGCGCGAGCGACGTTGCACGCACGCGACCCGCTTAATCAGCTCGGGAAAGTGCACGGGCCCAAAGAGGCGTGGAAAGAGCTTTCCAGCCTCGTCGGAGTGACCCAGGAAGAAACTTTGAGCGCACAGATTAAGGTCGCCAAATTGTTGGCGAAAAAATATCCCCAGGAGTTTGACAAGCGGGTAATGCACGCCGTCTTACAGTCCAACTTCATACCGCTCGTGCGCGCTTATCGGCAAATCGATGAAGGAACCATTATAGCTCCCGAGTGGGAACGTGTGATCGGTTCCAAAGCCCCGAGATTCCCCGGCGAAATGGAAGCTGCGGGACAGAGTAGAACGCAAGCATGGCAGGCGCTGGCGACATTGGTCGAACAGCCAGGCCTTAGAGATGGTTCGGAGTCACGCGAACGGCTAGTTAGCGCGCTCGTTGAAAAGTTTCCGAACGGCCTTTCGCCGATTAACGTTATTTCTGCAGGCATAGCCGATGTTCTGTACGAGGTGGTACAAGCTTACGTTTATGCTGATGCTTACACTTATACCCAGGAGCGCCAAGCGGCCCAAAAACGTGCCGCGCAAAGAGAATATCTCATTTCTACCGCTCCGGCGCCCACCGCTCCGAGGCAGGGGCCGACCGCCCCGAACCCACCAAAGAAACTACACCCTTCTTCGATGACTCACGAACAAGCGTGGAACTCCGTCGTTGCAACCGTCGGCCTGATGCCGCAGGCCGAAACGCAAGCCGCGCGTATTGTCGTCGCCGACCGGCTCGTATCACAGTTTCCAAACGGGCTCGGGCATTATGCGATCGTGGCAGCGAAAGCGCGGCTTACCGAAATGATACGGCTCCGGTACGACGAGAAGGGCGCGGAACGAGACGCACGCGTAACACGCCCATCAAAACAATCGCTCGAATTATAGTCCGCGCAACTGCACTTTTGTTTGACCTCAAAGGGACGCCGCGAACGCTCCCTATCAAGCCTGCACGATCGCAAACCGTTGCTGGCGCGATAGGTATCAAGGTTTTGTCTGAGCGCGCTACAGTGCGCGTGCCGTATTATTGGCGACATGCTTCATCGAATTATTAAAGCAGCTGCATATCGCAACGGCGATGACCAAATACAAACCATGACCGCCGGTGGATTTCTAATGGGGCTTGGCATGGTCGGTCCGGTCCTAGGCCAATTCGGCGCGGCGTTCGCCGTTGCGGGTGCCATTATCGCGGCCATGTCGCTCATCGTAGCCTTTTCGCTAATTGGCCTGCGGTATTGGGCCACCAAGACGTTTGAATACAAATACGGCGCGGAACCCGCCAGTGTTGATCGAGTCCCATCTCTGATGACCCTGAGCGCGCGCGCACTACCTTACGCACACGCTCGTGAGCATATGGAGAAGTTTGCCGAAGTGGACCGCGCGAACGATGAGGACCTCGCGGCAGCGCTGGTCGAAAGGTACCCTGACGGTCTAGACCGCCATGTTGAACTGATTGCACAAAAGGCATGGCTG
>DASRSF010000185.1:0-11990 GCA_035656615.1 Vulcanimicrobiaceae bacterium
GAGAATGCCCGCTTTGACCATGAAGACGTTCTCGGCAGAGCCTTCGGCAACATGACCATCGTGCGAAAGCATGATCGCCTCGTCAAATCCGTTGGCCACCGCCTCGCTCTTTGCCAATGCGCTATTGACGTACAGGCCCGTAATTTTTGCGCGCGGCGGTGCTGCCGAATCATCGGCGCGGCGCCACGAGCTGACGCCGGCTCGAAGTCCGCCCGATGCATCCAGATACCGCACGAATGGAATAGGAATCATTGCGAACAAATCGGGAACGTTGTGCAAGCGCACGCCGACGTCTTCGGCGGCTTTGAAGATGCACGGACGGACGTATACGTCCGTTTCGAAACGGTTGCGGGCGATCAGGTCGACGGTGAGGTCGATCAACTCATCGATTGAGTGCGGCAGCACCATCGTCAAAATCTTTGCCGAGGTCGCCAAACGTTCGAAGTGCTCGCGTAATTGCACGAGATAGAGCTCGCGATCGTCGGGTACCCAGTAGCCGCGAATGCCCTCAAAGCATCCGGTGCCATACTGCAGTCCGTGCGTCAGTAATCCAACTTTGGCCTCATCATAGGCGCAAAACCGCCCCCCTGCGTATACCGTCGTCTCGGCTAACTTCACGATCTCGAACTCCTTGGGCGACGTCCGCCCGTCTCTTCGAAGAATATCGGGCGAGCGCCCGAGCATCCCTCCGGCCTTGCGGCTAACGCCCCAGGCATCCAGGACGGCGCCGTTGCACCAATTGGCCAGCATGCTGGTAGTCCTGCTGGCCTTTTTACGCTTGGGCTGCATGAGTTTCGGCGGCCCGGCCGCACATTTGGCATATTTCCGGCATGAATTCGTGGAGCGGCGGGGCTGGCTAACCGACGGCCAGTTCGCACAATGCATTTCGATTACGCAGTTGTTGCCGGGGCCGTCCAGCTCGCAAACCGGAATGCTTATCGGCCTCATTCGGGCAGGGTGGCCGGGCGCCGCCGGAGCGTGGATCGGCTTCACGCTGCCTTCGGCCGCGCTGATGACCGCCTTCGGTTTGTACTCGCCCCATATGCGTACGTCCCAGGGATGGTTGCACGGCCTGCTCGTCGTGGCCGTAGCCATTGTGGCGCAGGCCGTCGTCACGATGCGCCGCGCTTTGATTTCAAATCTCGCTCAATTGCTTCTGGCGATGGCGACGTGCGCGGCAATGTTGCTTCTGCGCAGCGCCGCGACCGCTCCGCTGGCGATCGTTGTATGCGCCGCCGCGGGATTGGGCCTGGCCTCGCCGCGGATCGCAAGCCAAGAAGCGCTGCCCGTACGCGTATCGCGCACCGCTGCGATGATTGCCGCGCTGCTTTTCGCGGGAATTTTTGCCGCGCTCGCAGTTTGCGCACGCGTATGGCACGATCCGCTGGTAACGCTGGCTTCACGGCTGTATGCAGTCGGAAGCTTGGTGTTCGGCGGAGGTCACGTCGTATTGCCGTTATTGCAGTCGACGATTGTAAATTCCGGCATGGCGTCCGCGCAACGGATGATCGCCGGCTATGCGGCGGTTCAAGCGATGCCGGGTCCGTTGTTCACGCTTTCTTCGTACGTCGGTTCGATGGTGTATAACGGATCGCTCGGTGTTGCGGGCGCCGTCGTTGCGACCCTAGCGATCTTTCTCCCCTCGTTCTTTTTACTGGCCGCCGTTATTCCGTTTTACGTCCAGCTCGCGCGCAACCGGCGGTTCGTAAGCGCGCTTGCGGGAGCGAACGCCGGGGTCGTAGGCTTGCTCGCGGCGGCTTTCGTTTCGCCCGTCTGGACGAACGCGATTCATACGTGGGCCGACGCCCTTTTTGCCGCTGCAGCCTTTGCTCTGCTTGCGCTCGTGCGGGTGCCGCCATGGATCGTGGTCATCTGCGGAGCTACCGCCGGGGCGCTTTTGCTTTAGCCGCGAGGCGGCGAGGAGTCTGCCTGCGTGCCGCCTTAGATTGCGTCATGCTGCAAAGAGGTATGCTGGTCGCGCTCTGCGTTTTGGGAGTTGCCGGCGCGTCCGGCCGGAATGCGGTGCTTTTGCCTTCGGGCTGGACGCTGTGGGCGCCGAACGAAGCGGTTGCGACGCTCGGAACGATGCCCCAGGGCATCGCAATGTCACCGGACGGATCGGAGCTGGCCGTCGTGGAGTCCGGCGTTAACCCGCCGCGGCTGCATCTGGTTTCCGTGCCGTCATTCCGCAAAAGCAGCATCCCCTTGCCGGGTGCCTTCGGAAAACCGGTTTGGATCGATGCAAACCATGTTGCCGTAGCGGGTGCCGATGCGGGCGCGGTATTGCTGGTGGACATTGCGCACAAAAACGTTGAACCCGTACAAACGCTGCCCGGCAGTTGGCCGGTAGCGATTGCGCGCTTGCGCGACGGCACGTTCGCCGTCGCCGACGACATCGGCGGCACGGTTTCAATCAACGGAACGCTCGTGCATGTCGGCGACCATCCTGCGGATCTGGCGCTTTCCGCGGACGGAACAACCCTCTACGCTTCCGTGCGCGGACCAAGCACCGTAGTGGCGATCGACGTTGCTTCGCATGCGATCGTCTCCACGATTAAAACGGGGCTGCATCCGGGCGCGCTGGCAATGAGCGCGGACGGCACGACATTGTACGTAGCCGAAAGCGACGACGACACGATCGGCGTCATCGATACGCGAACGCACAGCGTGAGCGGGCACATCTCGGTAGCATTGCACCAGGACGGCACCATTGGACAAGGATCTTCTCCCAACGCGCTGCTCTTGAGCGGCCAGGACATCTACGTCTCTCTTGGCGCCGAAAATGCCGTCGGTGTCATTCACCGCGGCACATTGGTGCGGCGCATTCCCTCCGGCTGGTATCCCACGGGATTGGCCGCCGGCGGGGACGGCACGCTGTACGTGCTGAACGGGCGCGGTGAAGGCTCGCCGCCCAATCCGCAATTCAATCCGTTCCGGCGGGACTCGCCGGGATACGTCGGATCCATTACGACCGGATCGCTGCGCGCGATTCCCGCAGCGGATTTGCCGAATTCCAGCGGCGAGAATACAAACCCCGGCGTCCCGGAGTGGACGGCGCCGACGCGTACGGTTTTGCGCGCGGACGGCCCGATACGGCACGTCATCTACATCATCAAGGAAAACCGCTCGTACGATCAGGTACTCGGTGACATACCGGGCGCGGACGGCGATCCGAAGTTGGTAAGCTTCGGTGCGCAGTTCACGCCCAATCAACATGCCCTTGCGAAGCGGTTCGGCATCTTCGATAATGCGTTCACCGACGCGCAAGTCAGCGCCAACGGCCATAATTGGACGGACGCCGCCTTTGCCAACGATTATGTTGAGCGCTTTTGGCCGCCGAATTACGGCGATCGGCGAGATCTCTACGATTTTCAGAACGGTAACGGACCCGACGTTCCGCATAACGGCTATCTTTGGGACGCCGCCAAACGTGCCGGTATAACGTACCGCGATTATGGCGAAGATATCGATTTTGCAAACCGGTTGAAGTTGCCGGTGAACACGCACCCGGGCTTGGCCGGCCACTTCGATCCGCGTTTCGTCGGCTGGGATCTGCAAACCAGCGACGATGCGCGGCTTGCGGAATGGACGCGCGAGTTTCACGCCTTTGTTGCTCACGACAACCTGCCCCGCTTGGAGATCGTGTATCTTCCGAACGACCACACCGCCGGTACGCGTCCGGGATGGTCGACGCCGCAAGCTTACGTCGCAATCAATGACTACGCCGTCGGCCGTTTGCTGCAAACGGTTTCCCACTCGCGTTACTGGCGATCTACCGCAGTGTTCATTCTGGAGGACGATGCTCAAAACGGGCCCGATCACGTCGGTGCGCAGCGATCGACGTTTTACATTGCAAGTCCGTACGCGCGCGGCGGCGTGCAGCATGCTCACTACTCGACGAGTTCGTTCGTTCATACCATCGAACTGTTGCTTGGCCTGCGGCCGCTCTCGAACTATGACGCGACGGCGCTTCCCTTGTACGCGGCGTTCACCGCCGTTCCGGTGAATTTGGCGCCGTTTACGGCAGTGAAACCTGCAACGGATATGCGCGCAGTCAATTCGCGGGCCGCATACGGATCCGCGATTAGCGCGCGATTGGACTTCACGCATCCGGATGCGGTCGATCCGCAACTCCTGAACCGCCTCATTGAACGCTCCGCGCGCCGATGAATCCCTGGGTTGCGGGGGGAACGACGTTTATCGCCTCTGCGCTGGAGTTTGTCGAAGCCGCGACGATCGTGCTTGCCGTCGGCTACACTGCCGGTTGGCGCGTCGCGCTCACGGCAACCGCATGTGCTCTTGCGGTGCTGGTCGTGCTTACCGGCCTGCTCGGTCCCGCGCTGCTGCTCTACGTCCCTTTGCGCGATCTGCAGATCGCCATCGGAATCTTTTTGACGCTCTTCGGATATACGTGGCTGCGCAAGGCGATATGGCGGTACTCCGGTCGAAAAGCTTTGCGGGATGAAGACGCGGCATATGCTGCGGAAATCGAAGAATTGCGCCGGCACGAGCAGCGCTTTGCGTTTGCCACCGCGTTCAACGCCGTGCTGCTCGAGGGGTTGGAAGTCGCGATTATCGTCATCACGTTTTCCGTCGGCCGGTTTGGTACATTCGTCTGGGCGTTGGGCGGCGCGTTGATCGCGGGCCTACTGGTAGCCGTCAGCGCTGCTTTGTTGCGCGCACCGTTCTCACGCGTTCCCGAGAACGCCATGGGCTTTATCGTCGGCATCATGCTGCTTTCGTTCGGAACGTTTTGGAGCGGCGAAGGCTTAGGCGTGCAATGGTGGTACGGCGAAACAACGCTGCTGTGGATTGTCCTACTGTACGTAGCGTGCTCGCTGCTGCTCATAATTGCCCGCAAGCAGACGCAGGCTGTGCGATGAGGAACGCATACAAGCTTATCGCCGGGAATTCCGTGGTCACGCCCATCGGCATCGCGATTGCGATCATTCTTGCGATGACACTTCGCGGGCTCCTGGGTCAATGGGTTGGCGCCGTGTACGTTGCGGTATTGCTGTGCACGCTCGTGGCGGCCACGATGGAGCCGGTGCAATGAGCCAAACGCTGCGCCCCGGCGTAACGTCCAGCGTGCCCGTTCTCTGCGCACGTGATGGACGCACGCGCGAAGTCATCGACGATGTAGCGACGGAGGAGCCCCTGCAGATCCGTCTCGTGCTGCAAGGAGGTCCCCAAAATGTTGCGGTCACGATGCGAACGCCCGGCAACGATTTCGAACTTGCGGCGGGCTTTCTTTTTAGTGAGGGGATTATCGACTCCCGCGAAGCGATTCAAACGATCTCCTACTGTGTCGATCCACAGATCGACGCGGCGCAGCAGTACAACATCGTCAACGTCGCCGTGACGTTCGGCGCTGCGGCGGATCCGGACCGCCTGGAACGGCACTTTACGGTGAATAGCTCCTGTGGAGTGTGCGGAAAGGCAACCATCGACGCACTCGGGACGCGGGCGGAGCGCTTGAATGACGGGGTGCGCGTCACGGCGCAAACGCTCGATGAACTTCCTGCAGCGATGCGCGCGGCGCAGCGGGTCTTCGCTTCGACCGGCGGTCTGCACGCCTGTGCGCTCTTTGATGCGGCCGGCACATTACTTGCCTTGCGTGAAGATGTCGGCCGGCACAACGCCTTCGACAAGATCGTGGGCTGGGCGTTGCTTGAAGACCGCATGCCGCTGCAGGGATGCATCGCACTGGTCAGCGGGCGAGCCAGTTTCGAACTAGTGCAGAAAGCCATCCTCGCGCGTATTCCGGTTCTCTGCGCCGTGTCCGCGCCGAGCAGTTTGGCCGTTGAGCTCGCCGGCGAATTCGGCGTAACGCTGGTCGGATTCGTTCGCGAAGGGCGTGCAAACATCTACACGGGACGCGAGCGCCTCGCGCTTCCTTAAGCGCTTTTCAAAAATGCGCGTAGCAGTGCGTTGAAGGCCTCGGGGTTATCGGCATTCGCGACGTGCCCCGCCAGCGGAATACGCGCCAGCCGGGCACCCGGAACACTGTCCGCGATTTCTTGCGAAAAACGAGCGGGAGCTACGGGATCGTTTTCTCCGTACAGAACCAGCACGGGCACTGCGATTGCGGCAAGCATCGTGCGATAGTCGCCCGTCCATGTCGCCTGGGTGGCGGCCTGATAACACGGCACGGATTTGCACGCCATCTGCGAGACCGTTTCATCGCGCCGCGTTCCGGCCGGCAAACCGAGCACGCGCACGCGCTCGCTCGCGAAATTCTCCATGCTGCCGGCGCGCTGGACCGATTCAATAATGCCCGCAGCATATGCGGCACCCTCGGTATATGCAGCAAAGGAACCCAGAAACGTCAGCGAGCGAATACGCTGCGGCGCGCGCCGGTACAGTTCGAAGCCCACAACGCCGCCCAAACTGCAACCGATGAAATGAAAGCGATCGCACTGCGCCGCGTCGGCAACGGCTAAAACGTCCTCGACGTAGCCTTCACGCGTTATCGTGTTCGGATCGGGATCGGGCTTCGATGCGCCGTTCCCGCGCAATTCAACCGCAAAGCACCGGTAATCACCGTCGAAAGCGCTCAGCTGCGCATCCCATATCGCGGCGGTGGAGCCCACGCCGTGAACGAAAAGGAGGGCGGCTCCCTCGCGTCCGCTCAGCCGGCAACCGGCGATTACGCCCATGCACCGGCCTGGCGTTTACGCTGCACGAACTCCAGCACGCCGTCAAGCGGACGCGTATTCAATATGTCTTGCGCGGTAAGGCCCGCACGCCGCGCTTGACTCACCGCCAGCTCGATGTTCGGCAAATCGGCAACGTCGTGCGCATCGCTATCCACGGTGAACGTCACGCCGAATGATTTGGCTTCTCTGGCCAATGTCCACGGCAAGTCCAGACGAAGCGCCTGCCCGTCGATCTCGAGCGCCGTGCCCGTGCGGGCTGCGGCCGCAAAAACAGCATCGCAATCGAATTCATAACCATCGAAGCTCTGCAGCATTCTACCCGTGGGATGCCCGATGATCGAGACGTATGGATTTTCGCATGCGCGGATGAGCCGCCGCGTCATCGCTTCTCGTCCGATGTTGAACGCGGAATGAACGCTGCCGATGACGATATCCAGCCCTGCCAAAACCTCGTCCGGATAATCCATGGTTCCGTCAGGCAGAATGTCGACTTCGCTGCTGCAGAGCGTGCGGATGCCGAAATGTTCCCCCGCCGCAAATATGCGCGAACGCTGATCGCGAAGACTTTCCGGCGTTAGGCCGTAGCGCGGTCCGCGCCCCCATGAATGATCCGAGATCGCGTGATATTCGTACCCGCGCGCGGCCGCGGCGGCGATCATTTCCTCCAGCGATTGATTTCCGTCGCTGAACGTGCAATGCATGTGGAAATCGCCGCGAACGTGTGAGACATCGACTACCTGCGGAACTTCTCCGGCAAGCGCAAGATCGAGTTCACCCATTCCGCTGCGCAGCTCAGGTGGAATGTATTGCATGCCGAGCGCGGCGTACACTCCCGCTTCCTCGGTGCACGTGATGACCTCACCGTTCTCCAGATTGAGAATGCCGTTTTCGCTTACACGCAAGCCTTTACGCACGGCATATTCGCGAAACTGAATATTGTGCTCCCGGCTGCCGGTGAAATGTTGCAGCAGATTCCCGTACAGATGGTCCGGCAGCACCCGAAGATCGAGCTGCAACCCGCTCTCGAGCCAAATGCTCGCTTTCGTCGGCCCTTCGGCCAGGACCGCGCGCGCCCGTTCCCAACGCGCGAAATACTCCGTAACGTTCTGTGCCTGATCGCTGGTGCAAACGATGTCGACATCGCCGACCGTGGGTTCGGTGCGGCGCAAACTTCCCGCGAAACTCACCCGGTGCAGCGGCGGCCCTTGCTGCAAAAATGCCAGCGCTTCGCGCCCGGCCGCCAGCGCGCGCGCCAGCGGCGTTCGCGAGCTGCGTCCGCGATATGCCAACATTCCGCGCCGGAGATTCTCGATTGTTTTCGGCCCCATCCGGGGCACCTCACTGAGCGTTCCCGAATCGATGGCTTTTTCCAAGTCCGCGAGCGATCCGATGCCGAAGCGATCGAAGAGCATTGCGGCGGTCTTCGTACCGACTCCGGGAATTTCAAGCACTTCGAATATCGTTGCCGGATACCGCTGGGTGAGCGTTTGCAGATAATCGCAGTTTCCGCTGGTCACCAACTGTTCAATCGTGGTGGCGATGGATTTCCCAACCCCCGGCAGCGAGGTCAATTCTCCCGCTGCAACGATATCGGCGAGCGGGGGCGCATTTTCGATTGCAGACGCAGCGCGTTCATATGCCATGAACTTGTAGAAACTCTCGCCGGAGAGCTCCATGAGCGTACGAATTTGCATGAGGGTCCGCGCGACCTCGGCGTTGGTAGGCATCCGCGGTAGCGCTTCGCCGCTGCGCGGGGGTTGTCCTGACGAAGTCGAACCTCCGCCCTCGTGTCCAGACCCAGGCTGCGCCCGGAGATCTTCAATCTGCCGGTTCAAAAAATGCGCGAGGGATATTATTCCGATTCGTATTTTAATCGCGCTCGCGAAATTTTGCAGCGCGACGGCTATCATCCAATCGTGCGGATGCAAGTATTTCAGCGCAACAATGCCGTGCTGTGCGGGATCGACGAAGCGCTTGCCATTCTACGGCTCTGCTCCGCGGATTGGAACGCCCTGAGCGTCCGGGCACTCTACGACGGTGATGCTATCGAACCGTACGAGACCGTGATGACGATCGAAGGCGATTACGAGCTGTTCGCGCACCTTGAGACGCCGTACTTGGGCGTGCTCTCTCGCCGCACGCGAATCGCCACAAATGCGCGCGAGATCGTTGACGCCGCTGACGGCAAACAGGTGCTGTTCTTTCCGGCGCGGTTCGATCACCATCTGGTGCAAACGGGTGACGGATATGCTGCCTACATCTCGGGCGCTCTAGGCGTTTCCACCGATGCCAATGCCGAATGGTGGGGTGCACGCGGCATGGGAACCGTACCGCATTCGCTCATCGCCGCATACGGCGGCGACACGGTTCTGGCAACACAAAAGTTTGCTCAATACGCCGACGCCGATGTACGCGTGATCGCGCTCGTCGACTTCGTCAACGATTGCGTCGGCACCAGCTTGGCGGTTGCGCGCGCACTGGGCGATCGCCTATGGGGCGTGCGTCTGGACACGTCGGGAACACTGGTTGACCGGTCCATCTGGGAGATGATGGGCACGTTCAAGCCGACGGGAGTCATCCCACAATTGGTTCTCAACGTTCGCCGGGCATTGGATTCGCACGGATTTTCACACGTGCGAATCATCGTTAGCGGGGGATTCACCCCCGCACGCATCCGCGAATTCGAACACGGTCGCGTACCCGTCGACGCGTACGCCGTAGGGAGCGCATTTTTTCAAGGTTCGGGGACGTTCGATTTTACGGCGGACATCGTAGCACTTCGCAAGGCAGACGGCTGGCGCGAATGTCATAAAACCGGACGCCCCGAGCGGCCGAACGCACGCCTTTCACCTGTACCTCACGATTATTAATTGTGGCGCTGCTCGAGTTTCGCAATGCCGAATATCGCTTGCACGAGCAGACTATCGTCGCGCGCACGAATATTATGCTGGCCGAGCACACCGCTCTGGCGCATGCGTGCCAGGATGCCCGCGCGGCCGCTACCGTGGGCATGATGGCGGCGGGGATCGTACGGCCTACGTCCGGGAATGTCTTCGTGGCAGCGTTCGATCCGCGGATTCAACCCGTGCAGGTAAAGCGCATCGTGGGGTACGTTCCGCATGAAGCGCTTGCGCCGGACTTCGACTCGTTCACGCGATACGTCGAATATCGCGCTGCTTTGTGGGCTCTGCCCCGTGCAGAAACGGTCGTCCGCGCGCGGGCCTTGCTCGACCGGCTGGACGGCGTGCACGAGGCCTTTGCCTATCCCCTAGTAGGCGCGTTGCTCTCGCAGCCGGCCTTGCTTGTTCTCGATCGTCCGGGCGCTGTGTACGCCGCGCAAATCTTGTCAATTGCGGCCGATTGCGCCGTATTTTCAACGCACGAATCGGAGCGCGATGCGCAGCGTTTCGCGGACGCGCTGGCGGTGTACCGCTGATGCGCGGGCAAGCATCGCTGGCGATCATCCTTGCGCGCTTACGGCGCGAACGGCGCGTTGCTCTCGTGGCAATGGCCGGCTGCGGGCTGGTTGCCTATTTTCAACGATTGAACGACGAGCCGGCAAGACTGGCCGCAGCACTGGTCTTCGGCGCGCTGACGGCAATCGTCATCGCGCTTCTACAACGGGGTTCGGGTCGCTTTCGCGAGCTCGAGCTCACCGAGCTTACCGCTCCGCTGTATGGCCGTGAATTGGCGCGCGCGACGGCAGCGGTCCCATGTCTATTGCTTACCGCGGCGATGTTCGCGTACTGGACCGTCGCCTCGGTGTATCGTACGCCGTCGTTAAGCCAGGTGGCGGTGGCGGCGTTTTCGTCGTATGCGGCAGCGCTGGTCGCAATGTGCGCGACCGTGCGCCGAGGAATCCCGCGCACACTGTATATCGTGCTCGCGTGCGCGGTCGCCGGCGCCGCGTTCGCTATCGCGCAAAACGACAGCGCGTTGGCGCTGCTGTTTTGCACGATATGCGGTTTTACGGCGCTACGCCAATATGGCGAGGCGCTCGCCCGTTACGATCCCGTTTAGTGCTATGCGGTCGCTGCGGGCGCGGCGGTCGCCAGTTTTTCTAGGATGGCGCGATTGAATTGGGGCAGGTCCTCGGGAGTACGCGAGGTCACCCAATTACTGTCCTGAACCACCGGTTGATCGCGGTACAAACCTCCCGCGTTGCGGATATCGTCGGCGATCGCATGCGCGCCGGTCAACTGCCGTCCGCGAACGATTTGCGAGGAGATGAGCACCTGCGGGCCATGGCAAATGACGAACATCGGTTTCTTTGCCGCGTCAAACTCGCGAACGAAGCGCTGCACGTCTTTGTTGGTACGAATGTGATCCGGCGAGGTACCGCCCGGGATCAGCAATGCGTCAAAATCCTCGGCGGTAACGTCGGCGACGAGCTCCTCCGCCCGTACGCCGGCGCCTTCGTCCAAGCCGCGCTTGCCGCGAATTTTCTGCCGCGAACGTTCGTCCACTCCAACGATTGTGACGATTGCCCCCGCCTCTTCAAGCGCCCGGCGCGGTTCGGTAAGCTCCGACTCTTCGAATCCGTCCCCCACCAAAGCGGCGATTCGTTTACCTTCCACTAATTGCATCCGGCCTCGATTCTCCTCGGGGTAGTTGTTCCCCGTTCGCGGTATCCGGCGGTCCAAAACGCTCTATTGCACGGCTGCACGAAGCAAGTAGGCTAACTCCAGTTCCGTTTTTCCCAGGGTGTCCAGCACCGGATCTTCGCCGATCGCCGCAATTACGGGATTTCGCTTGGTCATATCGGCTTCGGGAACTTGGTGGCGCGGATTGATTTCGCGCATGTAAATGCGCGCCTGGTACCGGATCGGCCCTTCCGGAAGGAAAAAGAGCGGATCCAAGCCTCCCGCGTAGACTTCCAGCGAAAGGATGCCGGTACGCTGCATAAACTCGATGGGTTTCGATCGCAGCGCGACCGTCATGCGTGCTAATGCGCTTACGCCGACGCGCATCGTACCCGCGAAGATCGATTGCAGTTCGGGAAGTGTCAATTCGCAGGCACGCGCGAGTTGTTCGGGCGTGACCTCGCGCTGCGCGGCGAATGCGGCCAGCGCGGAACCGAACGTTGCCCCGCCTGCGGTTCCGGTTGCGCCGTCCCACACCCCTTCGGTCACGTCTGGTCCAGCGGTCGCGATGCGACCAGAAGATCGGGTCCATCCCGCACGACCGCAAAACGCGGCACGCGGGCATAGTCTCCCAACGTCATCTTGCCGATCCGCACGTCGAAGCACCACCCATGCCACGGGCAGGTAACCAGCCCGTTTTCCAGCCAGCCGTCCGCCAAAGGACCACCTTGGTGCGGACAATTGTTTT
>DASRSF010000186.1:0-25189 GCA_035656615.1 Vulcanimicrobiaceae bacterium
GCACCGCTGTACGCGCCTCCGGTTACCTGCGCGTAGGAACGCAGCGCCGTTTCGTCCAGACCGGCAGTTTGCAAGGTACCCGGAATCAGTGCCCCTGCCTGCGTTCCGATGCCGACCGTATACAGTTTCACGCCGTGCGCGGCCAACATGCGCGCCTGTGCGAGCGGATCGCTTCCCGCATTGTTTTCACCGTCGGTGATGAGCACGACGATCGGACGGCCGGTTCGCGGAAGCATCCGCAGCGCAAGTCCGAGCGCATCGCCGATCGCCGTGGCTCCGTTCGGCGCGGGAATTGCCTGCAGGCCCGTTTGCAACGCCGTGCGATCGCGCGTGGGGGCAACCAGTTCTTGCGCCTGCCCGGAAAACGCCACCAAGCCGATCGCCGTAGCGGCCGAAGTACGATCGATAAAGGCGCGCATCGCAGCCAGCGCAGCTTGCGCGCGCTAGGGTTCAACGTCGGCGGCTTGCATTGACCCGGACGTGTCGATGCATAACACGACCGTACCGCCGTGCACGGGCACACGAGCCCATAGATGCGGCCCGGTCACCGAAAACAACACGCACGCGACCGCGACGGTCCAGGCAATTGCCAGCAGAAGCTGTGGCCAGCGCCGCGGTGCTGCTGCTGCTATAAGGAAAGCAAGATTCGAATAACGCAATGCGCGTGCATTTGTCCGATTGTCGCCGTAGCGGTAAAGCCACGCAAAAAGCGTCGTTCCCAGCAGCACGATCGGCAGCAGCCAGGGACGATCGAAGTTCATCGCAATCCGAACGCGCGAAGCAGAGCGATCTCACCGGATTCGTCCTCGCGAAACGTTCCGGTGCGAAAGTTTGCGCGCTGCAATCGTTCGAGGAGCGCGCGTTCGCGCGTATCAACAGCGTGACGATAGCGCTCACGCTCGGCTTGGCCGATGAAGAGCACGCGCGCACGGTCCGTCTCACTGTCCCGCACCCGTACAAAACCCGATAAAGGCAGCGTCTTTCGCCACGGATCGACGGCAATAAGCGCCGTGCAATCGTAGCGCATGCCGAGCAATGCTATCGTGTCGTCATCGTCCGGCAGATCGTAAAAATCACTCACGACCAGCAGCGCGCTGCCACGCGGCAAAGCCGCGGCAGCGGTTGCGCAGCTTTGAATCAACGCTGACTTCGCTTCTTCCCACGGCGCAACCAGATCGCCGTCGGTCACCCGGAAGCACCGGTCCGCCGGCATTGCGCAGGAAAACCATGCTTGCTCGATTTCGCTCGCGGCTTGTATAAGCGCGCGCTGCCGTCCGGCCTGCATTGACCCCGAAGTATCCACGATTGCTCCGAAGGTAAGCGAAACGTCTTCCAACACGACGCGGGTTTGCAAGCTTCCCGTGCGCGCCGTGGCGGCCCAATCGATTCGACGCACGTCGTCGCCGGGAACGTATTCGCGAAGTTCCACGAACTCGTAACCGTCGCCGCGATAGTGGACCGGCGAACCGGCGCCCGTGCGCGCAGGACGCTTGCGTCCGCGCAGCAGCGCCTCACGCACGCCGTTCACGGAGCGGGCACCGAGGAGATGATCTCGCGCACAACTTCATCGGCGTTCGTACCGTCGACGTGGACGCGATGATTGTAGGCAAGGCGGTGCCGTAACACCGCAAGCGCGGGATCCCGCACGTCATCGGGCAATACAAACGTGCGGCCGGCGAGCAGCGCCTTGGCGCGTGCGATAAACGCCAGCGCCAAACTCGCGCGCGGGCTTGCGCCGCAATCAATATACCGGTGCGCACACCGCGTAGCGGAAACCAGATCGACGATGTATCGCGCAATCGCCGGATCGATGTACCCCGTGGCCGCTTGCGCGCGCCACTGCAGGACGTCGCTCAGGCAAGCAACGCCGCGCACCGGTTCGGTGTGTTCCACGGCAAAGCGGTCAACGATCGCAAGCTCTTCTTCCGGTTGCGGATAGCCCACGCGAACCTTTAGCAGGAAGCGATCGAGCTGCGCGAGCGGCAGCGCGTAGGTTCCATCCGTGTCAAGCGGGTTCATGGTAGCCAGAACGATGAACGGATCGGGCAACTGGTGGGTCTTCAAGCCGATGGTGACTTGACGTTCCTGCATGGCTTCCAAAAGCGCGGACTGGACTTTGGCCGGAGCACGGTTCACTTCATCGGCGAGTACCACGTTGGCGAAGATCGGGCCCAGTACAGTAACGAAGACGGCTTCGCGCTGATCGAAAATCCGCGTTCCCACGATGTCGGACGGGAGCAGATCCGGGGTGAACTGTACGCGCTTGAACTCACCGTCGAGCGCGGCGGCCAGTGCGCGGCATGCCAACGTCTTTGCTACGCCGGGAGGCCCTTCCAACAACAGGTGGCCGCCGGCAATCAGCGCAAGCACGAACGATTCAATCGCTTCGTGCTGACCCACGATGGTGCGTGAAAGCGCGTCCACCAAAGACCGCGGCTGCGCGGCGATCATCGCGTGTCCTCGTGCCGGCGCAGAACGCCGTCGATGGCGGCGGGCAATTCCTTTTCGCCGGCAAAGCTTGCGTGTTCGACCTGCACGATCAGCGAACGCACACGCTCGTCCGCGGCGCCGGCCAATTGCAACACGTCGCCAAGCGTCGATCCCTCCGGCGCACCAGCTAGATGCCGAAGGGCGGAACGGACGCGTAAAGCTGCTGCTCGATCGCGATCGCGCCGAAGCTGCGCAACTGCCGATTGTAGCGCAGAATCCGAAGACTCCGCAGATGCGGCAGACTCCGCCGGTTCTATTGGTGGCGGAGCTGCAACCTGAGCCCAGGCCGGTGCGGGTCGGGCTCGCTCCCTGCGGGTACGTACGCCCGCGGCAACGGCGAGCAACAGCAACACGATCAGCGGCGGCAAAAATCCCTGTGCCCACCCGTAGCCCGCCGTTTGAACCCCGGGAACGCGCAACTCCAAGACGTTCGATGAAAAACGTTTCGGCTTACCGTCCTGCGCGTCTACCGCATCCAGATACGCGGGCCCGATGCGAAGCAGGCCGGGCGCGCGCGCCACGAGCGAGAGCGTTTCACGGTAGACCGCGGCGCCCGGGACATGTCGCTCTTCGCGAATGTCGCCCAGTTCCTGCGGTCCCGCGATGTACGGCAAAAAGACGTTTTGCAGATGCACGTTTTCACGCACACGAACGGTCAACACGACGCTGAAAGGGACCCCGCGCACCGGATGCGCGGTGCTCGCGGACAAGGCGATGTCCGCGACGTGCAAACGCTGTAGTTGTTGCGCCGAAGTGGGCGAAACCGCAAGCGCCGTCAGCGCGAGCAGAACTAGACCAAATCGGCGAGCCACTGCGCGAAAAGCCGCCGGGCGTCAAAAGGCCCAGGCGAAGCTTCCGGATGAAACTGCACGGCGGCCAAGGGCAGCTCGCGGTGCCGGAATCCTTCATTCGTACCATCGTTGAGGTTGATCATCGTTTGTTCAAGCACCGCGGGAAGCGTGGCGGAATCGACGGCATAGCCGTGGTTATGCGCGGTGACCAGTACTTCACCGTGCTGCAAATCTTTCACGGGCTGATTACCTCCGCGATGCCCGTATGGAAGCTTGAACGTCTGCGCGCCGCACGCGAGCGCGAGCAGCTGATGTCCCAAGCACACCCCGTACATCGGACGTTCGCCTAGGAGCGAACGTAACGTCTCTATGGTTTCCGGCAGATCCGTGGGATCACCGGGCCCGGGCGAAATGAACACGGCCTGCGGGTCATGTTCCATGATGTGTTCACGCGTCGCATTGTACGGCAGGACGGTAACGTTCGCGCCAAGAGCGCTCAGCTCCCGAATAATCGCTCGTTTGACACCGCAATCGATCAGCACGACCCGTGTCCCGCCGGCAACGCCTTCAATCCGCTCGACCGCCGTCGCCACGCTGGGAACCAGCGACTTCGTCGTCGCGGTGCGAACGAAAGCGACCAGATTGCTCTCCGCAATGCGCAGTGCTTCGTCACCGACCGCGAGCGCCGCCCAAATCGTGCCGTGTTCCCGCAACGTAATCGTAATGGAACGGGTGTCGGCTTCCACCATCGTTGGAACCCGCTGCTCATCGAGCCAGCTGGGCAGATCAATTTTTGAAGCGTGATGCGATGGGTGCTGTGCGATGCGCTTGATGACCGCTCCCGCGACGCAAGCGCGCGGATATTGCGCCGCTTCCCCCGATACGCCGTAATTGCCGATCATCGGATAGGTGAAGGTGAGAATCTGCCCGGCATACGACGGGTCGGTCAATGCTTCTTCGTAACCCGTCATTCCCGTGTAAAATACGGCCTCACCAAGCGCCAGCCCCTCATGCTCCAGACCTAATCCGTCAAAGCGCGTGCCGTCGGCTAAAAACAGAGCTGCCCGTTTCACGTGTGCGCACCGGTAAGAATACGGCCCTCGTGCATCACGAGCCGGCCGGATACGATCGTTGCGATCGCGGCCCGCGGCAATACCATGCCCTCAAACGGAGTGGATTTGCCTTTGGAATAAAACCGTGTGGAATCAACTCTCCAGGCGCGATCCGCAAAAACCGTTATATCGGCCGGCATTCCAATGCGCAGCGAACCGCCGGGTATCCCAAGTATGCGGGCCGGGTTCAGTGAAAGCATGGCCACGAAACGTTCGAGCGGAAGGTCCGGTAAAGCGTACGCATACGCACCGACCGCGATTTCCAACCCGGAAAATCCAACCGCCGCGCAGGAGAGATCGCCGGTTTTCTCTTGTTCCGTATGTGGCGCATGATCGCTGGCAAACGCGTCGATCTCTCCGCGCCGCACGGCTTGACGAAGCTCGTGCACGTCACGCTGCGTGCGTAGTGGTGGATTGACTTTGGCCGCGGCTCCCAGCGTTTCAACCGTGTCTTCCGTGAAGACGAGATGGTGCGGCGTAATTTCCGCCGTTACGTTCATACCGCGTTCACGGGCTGCGGTAATGATCTGCGCCGACCGCGCCGTGGACACGTGCGCTATATGCCAATGCTTGCCCGTATCGGCCGCAAGCACCATATCGCGCGCAACGATAAGATCCTCCGCAACGGCCGGCGCTCCCCGTACACCCAGCTTGCGCGACACCGGCCCTTCGTTCATGACGGAATCGTCTTTTACGCGTTCGTCCTCGCAGTGCACGATGAAGGGCCCGCGCACGCCGCGCGCCGCAAGTGCGGCTGCACGCAATACTCCCGCATCCATCACGGTATTTCCGTCGTCGCTGAAGGCCACTGCACCGGCTTGCGCGAGGGGGACATACTCCAAGACTTCCCGGCCCTCACGTCCGCGCGTTATGGCCGCAATGGGGTAAACGCGCGCTAGTGCTTGGGCCGCGCGCACGATCATGGCACGAACCTGGTCCACAGAATCTACGGCGGGACGCGTGTTCGGCATGGCCGCCACCGCAGTGAAGCCTCCCGCTACCGCAGCCGCGCTGCCCGTTCCCACCGTTTCCTTTTCCGGATTACCCGGTTCCCGCAAATGGACGTGCATATCGATGAACCCGGGAGCGACATAGGCGCCTTGCGCGTCCACGACATGCTCCTCGCCGTCCGGCTGCAGATGTTCTCCTATCTCCACGATGACCCCGGCGTGCGTACGCACGTCAAGCTTCGCGTCGACTCCTTGCGCCGGGTCCACAACGCGACCGCCGATAACGAGCATGCGTTTACGAGGTGACCAGCGTTCTAGCGCCGTTAATAAGAAAGTCGAGCACCGCCATGCGTACGGTCACGCCGTGCATCACTTGGCGCGCGTACCGCCAACCGGCAAACGTGAGCACCGAGTCGTCGAGCTCGACGCCGCGGTTGTACGGACCGGGGTGCATGACGATCGTCTCCTCACGGAGAGCTGAGAGCCGGCGCGCGTCCAACCGGTACTTTGCGACGTACTGTTCGTTGGAGAGCGGCATGTCGTCAAACCGCTCGCGTTGTATGCGCAGCAAAATTATCGCGTCGAGTTCACCAAGCACCGCATCGAAGTCACGTTCGATGCGCACGTTCGAAGCCGGTTTATTATCCGGAAGAAATCCTTCGGGACCGACCAAAACGATCTCCGCTCCCAAACTCTGTAAGCCGGCGATTGTAGAATGCGCAACGCGGCTATGGACGATGTCGCCCACGAGCGCGATCTTCCGGTGACGCAGATTTCCGAACTCTTCACGCAGCGTGTAAAGATCCAGCAACGCTTGGGTCGGATGCGCGTGGCCGCCGTCTCCGGCATTGATGACGTGTCCGTCGAACACCATGGCGACTCGCCGGGGAAAGCCCGGTTCGGGATGACGAATGACAATGATGCTTACACCCATTGCGGCCAGGGTGATTGCGGTGTCTTCGATGGTCTCGCCTTTGCTCAAGCTGGACTCTTTGGGCCAAATGGTGATGACGTCGGCGCCCAGGCGCTTCTGCGCCAGCGTGAACGAGGTCATCGTGCGCGTGCTGTGCTCGAAGAACATGTTCACGACGGCGACGCCGTCCAGCAAGCGCGGCGGCTTTTCGCGCTCGAAGTCCGCGGTGCGTTCGAAGATGTACTCAATCTCCGGCGCCCTCAGGTCGTCCAAGTCGATGAGACTACGTCGCGTCCGCAACGATCGCTACCTCATCGCTCGGCGAGGCGGTGGTTTGAACGCTCACCGCCACACGCTCTCGCCGGCTTGTTGGAATGAATCGCCCGACGTAGTCCGCCTGCACCGGCAGCTCGCGCAGTCCCCGATCGACCATGACGCAAAGGCGGACGGCTGCCGGACGCCCCAGATCCGTGACTGCGTCGAGTGCCGAGCGTACCGTTCGCCCGGTGTACAGGACGTCGTCGATGATGACGACGGTCTTACCGGTAACGTCGGCGGGGATTTGCGACTCGGGCAGCTCGTGCGTCACCTCGTCGTCACGGTACAAATTGATGTTCAGGAAACCCAGCGGTGGTTTGTGTCCGCTTATGCGTTCAACCTGTGCGGCGATGCGTTGCGCGAGGGATTCGCCGCCGCGCCGGATTCCGATAAGGTACAAGCCGTCCTGCGCATCCTCGGGTTCAAGAATCTGGTGAGCGAGCCTGGCCACGATACGATCGATCTCGGCGGATCCGACAAGCACGCGCCGCTTCAGGCTCGAGGCCGTCATTCGCTTACCCCCCATTTCGTCCAGACGGGCTTGGACGCGCGCAAGCTCCGCGCGGTAATCGTCAAGCTTCTCCCGCTCTTTCGCCACGACTTCCGGTTTGGCATTCGCGACAAAGCGCTGGTTACCGAGTTTTTGTTCGCCGCGCTCGACCTCTGCGCGTAGACGCAGCGCTTCCTTCTGGTAGCGTTGCGTCAGTATCTGCGCAGGAGCGATCCCGCGCACGGCCGCCAGCAGGTCCCCCGCTCCGTTGGTTTTCGCCGGCCCTGCAATCCGCATAACGTTTCCTGCGGCATAAAGCGCCAGCAGTGCCGCAAGATCGTCGTTCACCGCTTCCGGCACTTCAATCGTAAGGCGATCTTTGGGCTGCATTCCGATCTCCGCCCGCAAATTACGCAGTCGCTCCACCGTTCCACGGAGCGATTCGAAGAGCTGCGCCGCTTCCCGGTCCACCGGTATTTCGGCAACGTCGGGCCAGGCCGAGGTCATGATCGTGGGGCCGTCATGCGGCATCGTTAGCCACACCTCTTCACTGATGAACGGTTCAACCGGATGCAGCAGCCGCATCGCGTTATTGATGACGAAAGATAGCACCGCCGCACGCGTTTCGCGTGCCGCTTCCGCTTTTGTGGCTTCGAGGTACCAATCGCAGAGTTCGTACCAAATAAAACGCCACAGGGTTTCCGCAACGGTTCCGAAGTCGTACGCGTTGAGTGCCGACGTTACGGCTTGCGCGGTGTCCGCGAGCCGCGTAAGGATCCAACGATCGGCCAGGGTTCGCCGCTCCGTCCCGGGCAGCGTCAAAGCCGTCGGCAGGCCCTCCGGAAGCGCGATCGCGTAACGCGTCGCATTCCAGACCTTGTTGTTAAAATTGCGCGCTTCCTCGCAGCGGGACTCCTGAAAGCGCACGTCCTGCGCCTCCAAACGCATCTGCCGCATCATCCCCATGCGAAACGCATCGGCACCGTACTTCTGAACCAAATCCAGCGGGTCGATGGCATTGCCGAGCGACTTGCTCATCTTGCGGCCTTGCGCATCGAAAATCAGTGGCGCAACGAATACTTGCGGAAATGGAACCTCGCCCATGAACCGCAGACCGAGCATGACCATTCGCGCGACCCATAAAAAAATGATTTCCCAGCCGGTGATCAGCACTTGCGAGGGATACCAGTACCGCAGTTCGGGCGTTTCGTCGGGCCATCCTAAAATGGAGAACGGCCACAGCGCGCTGGAGAACCACGTATCGAGTGTATCGGCCTCGCGCGTCAATTCGCCCGTGAACCCGTAACTCGTTTGTGCTTGCAGCCGGGCCTCTTCTTCGCTTTCCGCGACAACGATCTCACCTTCCGGCGTATACCAGACGGGAAGCTGGTGCCCCCACCAGACCTGCCGCGAGATGTTCCAATCGCGGATATTCGTGAGCCACTGCTCGTACGTGCGCCCGTACCGCGCAGGCGTAAAACGAAGGCGTCCATCGCGATACGCGGCCAAAGCCGGTTCGGCGAGCGTTTTCATCGAAACGAACCACTGCAACGAAAGCATCGGCTCGACGATTGCTCCCGTGCGCTCGCTCACCGCGACCGCGTGCCGGTACGGACGTTCTTCCATCAATAATTTGCGCGCGCGAAGTTCCTCGAGAATCGCTTTGCGCGCAGCCTCGCGATTCATCCCGGCATACGGCCCGACCCCGATTTCCTCGCCGGTGACGCGCGATTGTGCATCGAGGATCGAAGGCATCGGCAATTTGTGCCGCAAACCGATTTCGTAATCGGTCGCGTCATGCGCCGGCGTGACTTTGACCGCGCCGGTTCCGAACTCCGGATCCACCGCTTCATCGGCAATAACCGGTATTTCGCGTTCGAGTAACGGCGGCACCAGTACCGAGCGGCCTACGAAGGGGCGATAGCGCTCGTCGTGCGGATGAACCGCAATGGCGACATCGCCGAGCATTGTCTCGGGACGCGTCGTCGAGATCTCGATAGAGGCGCCCTCGTCACCCGCACAAGGGTAGCGAATGCGCCAAAGATGCGCATCGCGCTCCACGTGATCCACCTCGGCATCCGAAATCGTCGTTTGCGCTTGCGGATCCCAATTGATCAGCCGCTTTCCACGGTAAATCAGGCCGTCGCGATAAAGCGTTACGAAAACCTTGCGGACCGCGGCCGAAAGCCGGTCGTCCATCGTGAAGCGGCTACGCTGCCAGTCCGGTCCGAATCCGAGCTTGCGAAACTGCTCGAAGATCGTGCCGCCGTACTCGCTTGCCCAGCTCCATGCGCGCTCCAGATATGCGGCACGTCCCAATGAGTCGCGTGTGGCTCCTTCCCGCGCGAGTTCTTTAACCAGCACGGCCTCCGTGGCAACCGCCGCGTGATCCAAACCTGGCAGCCAATCCGCGTTGTCGCCCAACATCCGGTGATAGCGCGTAAGCGCATCCATCGGCGCATAGGTAGACCCGTGGCCCAGATGAGCCCGCCCGGTAACGTTCGGGGGCGGCATGCAGATGATGAACGGCGGCCGGTCCGGCTCGGGGTCCTGATGGAAGTACCCGCCTGCCTCCCAGCGCGCGTACAAGCGCGGCTCCACGGAGGCGGGATCGTAATGTTTGGGCAGGTCCGTCACGGTCGCCTATGGTTCTCAAAGCTGGCGGACGAGTCATTCCTTCGCGTTTTCCCGACCTTCCCTAGTTCTTCCGGACTACCGGATAATCAAGGCCTATATTCACCCTGTGGTCGCAAGAGGGCCACGCGAGGGAGCCTCGATAAAACGGCTCCCTTTTTATGTGCGGCTACTCGTGTGCAATCGGGCAGTATGCGTACCGGTGGTCGTAGCAGTTCCGCACCAAGGGCGCCATCGTCACGTCGGCCGAAGCGACATAGTCACTCATCGGCCCAGGCAGCGGCATGCGCTGGCGCCCTCGCGCGAACGGGTCGGCGCCTTCGGGAAAGCGTATCGGCCAGGGGACCTCGCCGGTCTCCGTGGTGCCGTCGGCATACTGGGCGTCGTACCGCACGTAATAATAGACCCATCCGTCGTCAACCCATCGCTTGAGCGGGTAGAGGACGCCTTCGGGCCGCGGCCGCTCGAACGAGCCGTTCATATTCAAGGCATACCGTTTGGGCGCGTCCGGCGTTACCGAGCGTTCCACTGCACCCGCGACCGGGTCGTTGGCTGCCCTCGCCTGAGCGATGATTCGCTCGAAGGTGCGGTTTTGTGCTTGCAGCTGCTCGTTTTCAGAGACCGGCGTGCGTTCGTACGCGAGCGCCGTGCGGCGTGGCGTTCTGAGGGGCGGCGGCGTCCGGCGGATCACCGGCGCGCGGCGGGGGGCGGCCGCAACCTGAACGACCCGCGGCTGGGGAACGGCGCGCTGCGGCCGCGGCGCTCGAGCAGGCACCGGATGGGGCCGGTGTTCGATCCGGACAGCGCTGGAAATTGTCACGACTTCCGGTGGCTGTTTACGGAAGGTATCGGGAAGTAAGGCGCGCACCGCGAAGAAGAGCGCCAGCGAGATGCACGCAAGATGGAACAGCGCCGATAGAACGACGTATCCGATCATCCGATTCTTGCTGCGATTCGTCCGGACATTGATTTCCATGTCCGCAAACGGCAAGGGCACGCGTATGCGCATGGGATCGAAGCTTATCCCTTTTGGCTGATAGCGCCCTTAAAACGCTCTGGGGCTATTATAAGGTTGGCTCGCTATGGTGAAGTGGTGAGGAAATCTCGCTTCGTGTCCCTCGCCCTGATCGTCCTTGTCGCGGGATGCTCCAGCGGCCAGTCTTTTTCGCAGGTGGCCGGGGACGTGCGCATCCAGGCCAACCTTCGCCTCGACCCACTTTCGTGGAAAGCGAGAACCCTCGAGGTTCGGTTGAGCGACGTATCGACCGGAGATCCGGTGAACGGACGAGTAGACGTCGTCGCCGGCGGCGGCCCCGAAATTCACGCCGCCGCCGCCGGAGCCGGATCGTATCGTGCCTCAATTCCGGACGCGGACAACATTCAATTGCTCGTGGTCGCTCGCGAGCGCGTCACCTCGCTCGCGCTTGCGCGGCACTAAGCGAGCCACCGTAAAGCACCCCGTCGAGCGACGCCGTTTAGTGCTGCGGGCGGCGGGTACGCGCAGACTATGACTACAACAAATCGTCTAAAAGACATGAAGGTCGCAATACTTGTTGAGAACATGTTCGAGCAAGTAGAGATGACCGAGCCTCGCAAAGCCTTGGATCAAGCCGGCGCAAAAACCGTCCTCGTATCTCCGCAAACCGACCGCGTCCAAGGCGTCAATCACGACGAAAAAGGCGATACGTTCCCGGTCGATCTACCGTTGGACGATGCGCGGCCCGATGATTTCGACGCGCTGCTGTTGCCTGGCGGTGTCGCGAATCCCGATCGCCTGCGCGTCAACAGAAAAGCGATGGAGTTCGTTCGGGCCTTCGTCGAGGCCGTTAAGCCGATTGCCTCGATTTGTCATGGTCCGTGGTCACTGGTTGAAACTGATGCCGTACGCGGCCGGCGGCTAACCTCGTGGCCGTCCCTGCGCACGGATATCCGCAATGCGGGCGGCGAATGGACCGACGAGGTCAACGTTACGGACGGCAACATCACCACAAGCCGCAAACCCGACGACATACCAAAATTCAACGAAGCCATGATCAACCTCTTCGAGGAGTCGCGCACACGCGGCGAAATGCGCCAAACCACCCGCGTGTAAGCACCTCACAAATCTTAACGACACACCATCTGCCGTGACGACATACCATCTGCCGTGACGACATACCACTTGTCATCGTGAGCCTGTCCAGCGACCGCTGAGCGCAGTCGAAGCGCTGTGGCTCGACAAGCTCACAATGACATTATGGCTGTTACAATTTTACTTGAAGGTCGAAGGTTACTTGCATCGGGACGCGGACGCCGACGAATCCGGTGTTCGAGTTGTTGAGCCAAAAGGTGTACGGATATTTCAGCTGGGGCGCCGGAGTGCTTTGAAAGGAGTTGGGATAGAAGTTGCCGGCCGGATACATGAAGCCGGAGGGCAGTCCACCGTACACGCATACATTAGGATTGTCCCAAGCATAGCCGCGCTGACCACACGTATCGACGATGTTCACCAAATTTACGCGTGCGGTAACCGCGGGCGTAACGTCATATGATAGCCCTAAGCTCATCGATAAACGCCACGGCTCTTTGAACGCGCCGAGATTGTCGAATTTCCCGCTGAAGGGATCGGGGATGAACAGCGGCAGTGCCCCCAGGTCATCGCAGCTCGCCGGATCGGCGGCGGCGGGATTCGCGGCGCCGGGCAAATTTGCAGAACATGAACGCGGATTGTAACCCGGCCAAACCGTCGGCGCGCCGTATTCGGCGCCCGAGGAATACGTAAGCGAGGGCGTGACCGCGAACTTGTTCGTGCGATAGTTCAAAATGAGCGAGGCTACGTTCGGCACCCAGTACCCGTTGGTTCCGGCCACTGGACCAGGAATGACGTCGTAGGTCGGATAGTACGCGTTCCGGTCCAGCAGCGGCTGCGGTGCTTGACCGTAATACGGGTTGGCCGTCACACCCGCGCCGCACGCTGCCGGCGTACCGGGTGAGCCGGCGCCGCCGAACGTATAACACGCAGCTCCGCCGCCCGCCTGTGTAAAAGAATTGTACTGCTTGATGTAGTTGTTCAACTGATCGATGATATTGATATTCGAACCGTTGAAGTTTTGATATTTGATGTCGCTGTGCGTGTAGGTGTACGAAATCTGTCCCGAAAGACCGTTGCGGCTAAAATCGCCCTTCTGCACCGCAAGCTCCACTCCATACGACCGCTGGCTGCCTACGTTTAGCCCGGATTCCAAGCCGCCGAGCGGATCGATAAAGAAGTTTTGCAGTTGATCCTTCGTGCCGCGGTAAAACGGCGTGATCTTATAACTCCAATCCGTACCTTTCAGGCGTTGTTCGAGTGAGAGATCGTAATTGTATGACGTGTCGGGACGAATTAAATGTTCGGGAGTTTGAAAGCCATACGGATAGAAATGGTTGCCCATGTACAGCGGCAAGTCGGTTTGCACGACGTTGTATTGAACCCATGATGAATTCGGGGGACGCGCGTACACACCGAAGGATGCACGAACGACCGTGTCCGGATTGAGACTGTACGTAAGGCCGATGCGCGGCTGAAAGCGCGCCACCGTATAGGGGGCCGGATCACCGGGATTTGATAGATCAGGGCTCACAGTTCCGGCCGGGCACGCGCCTAACCCGTTAAAGAATGGCGCAGTGCCCGGCGTTGCACAGTATTCCTGATTGTAGTGGGTGAACCAAAACTGGCGCGCGGGCGAATCGGCAGCCGTGTCGCCGAAGAGGTACCGGAAGTCTTCGATGCGCAAACCTGCATTGATCGTCAGCGCGTCGTTTGGACGCCATTGATCCGTAACGGAATATCCCAAGAATCTTGTATGCACTTGATTGAGCGCGGCACCGGATCCTGAATAGAAATAGTTGTTGGTCGCGATCCAGTGCGCGTTCTCGAGCGCTCCGGGGGAGCCGGCGGGCATCGCAGAGGCCGGTAAAGCGTTATTGAGCACGTTCTGAATGTTTCCCGTGCAATTCGACGGAAACGCTACCGAGGCGCAACCCGTCCCTGCCCCGTACGCTTGGTCGTAACACGCCACCAGTGCGCCGGTCGTGGGCTCGTAACAATTACCGTCGGTGCCCACGAAGTTAGCGATGTTATAATTGGGGTGGATGTACCCAATGTCGTACCGTTGCAGGTTCGAAGCCGTATACCCAACACTTGCGGTGAGCAAATTCTTCGATCCCAGCTGATCCGTGAAACTCGTGTTGAAGCCGGAGGTGTGATCCGGAATTTCGTATTGCGCTAATTCCGCGCCGTAGAACGGCTGCGCCGCCGTGTTGGGCCCGTAGATAAACCAATTGGAGTACAGCATGTAACCATATGCGCGCAAGAACGCGCTGGAGCTAAACGCATGCTGATACTGGAGTTTTTCCACGGCAACGCCGTTGTCGTTGGTATCGCGCTGGTTTGCGGGCAAGGGCGCATCGAACGGCCGGTTAGAGGGGCTTGCGGGAAAAAGATACGTGGAGACCGCAGCGGGGTTCGGCGGCTGCATCAACGGACCGTTATACAGATAACTGTCGTCCCACACGTTCTGCCCGAGCTGATTTGCCAAACCTGACCCTAAGTCGCTTTGCGAACTGAAATACTGCGCGTACACCTCGCTGGTGAGGTACAGCAGCTGCACGTCATCCCGTAATTGGCTGTGCTTATGCGGAATGCCGAAGTGCAGGTTCGCAATCGAATCGCGCTGCTGCGTATTGGTTAGACCGTACGTAATACCCGGTCCGAACAAGCCGGCCCCCGTAGCGTTGTTGACTCCCGGGCTCGTATTGTTGCCCACGTAGACGAACCCGTTCGGTCCCGGAGCAAACGTGTTCGGGTCTACTAGATTGACCGGATAGAAAAAGCTGCTGAACTGCGATGCACCGTTGGAGGAATCGATGTAGCGAAAATCTTGATTCGCGCCCCCTAAGCCGATGTAGTACGAAAACGTTCGGTCAGGATTTGATCCACCGGCCTCGATTGAGGCTTTGTGATAAAACGCGGGCGTTCCGATTCCAAGATCCGCCGTGCCGAAACCCGGAAAGGTTCCGGTCTTCACCACCTGGTTGATATATCCCGAAATACCTTGCGCATCGGCGCTAGCCGGAGTACCGCCCGTGTAGACTTGCAACTCTTGCTGGCCCAGGCTCGAGAGCATCGTCATCGGGGCGTTGTCGTACACGCGGTTTACGGGAATTCCGTCGAGTTCGTATCCGACTTGATCGATGTCACCGCCGCGAACGTGTACGGTCTGAAACCAACCTTGTTCACCCGCGTCCAACGAAACGCCGGGAACCGATGCTATTGCGCCGTAAGCGTTATTCAAGCCGCCCGGACCGACTAGCCCTTGCGCGGCAAGCGCTCCCGCCGCATTCACGGAGTACACATCGCTCGTCGTGCCGGACTTGACCAAATTTGCCGCGCGCGTTCGAACGTTCGCAATGGTTTTGAGCGAAGGCGTCATGGTCATCGCAATCGTTTGAACCTGATCGGCAAATACCGTTACCCCCGGCTGAGAGACCGGCGTGTATCCGGTTTTGATGAAACCCAGCGTATATGTGTCCGGCGCGAGCGAGAGAAATCGGTATGACCCCGTGGAATCGGAGGTGGTCGCCGCAGTTTGCGAGGCGGACGTTATCGTGACCGCGACGTCGGGTAAAGCAGCGCCCGTTCCGGCGTCCACGACCCGGCCGGTAATCCCGCCCGTCGTGCCGCTCCATGCGTATACCGGAATCAGCGAAAAGATAAATGCCCCGGAGATTACAGTCGTCAACCATCGTGCCATGATTGGACCTCCAAGCAGCTACTCGGCTTTGACGGGACCGCACGTAATTACTGCTAGGCCCTTATCAGGGGGTCATAGGCGCGCCGCGATGTCCGGCTTTAGCTGACATACGTAATATTCACCGGGAATCCGCCCTGCTCGGCGCGTTCCAGTATGGAGAATAGCGCGTCCAGTTCATCTTCAATAGCAACGATTTCGCTGGCGCTTACCCCCACCGGAGCAGCGTTTTCCCATAGAATGCGCCGCGCGGTCTCGAACGCTGCGCGTACGCGCTGCGGCGTTGATTCGAGAACGGGCCAGTCATCCGTTCCGGCTGCGGGCACGATCCGCCATCCACGACCGAACGCAGCTTCGTCGTCCTCCAGAAACGCATGCGGAATCGCGGCCAGCATCTCCAGTGCTTCCCGCTCGTCGCCGCGCAGCGGCAAGCCGACCTCCGCCAAGCGCACGATGTAACGGAAAAACGACGTGTTCCCGACCGTATAGGACCCGGCCGGTGAAGCGACGTTTACGTGTACGACGGCGCCTAAATCGCTCGACATCAGCTTCCGGCTATCGCTCCAACGTAAAAGGAATGGCGAGCTCGCTTGAAAGCTTTTGCAGTCCGTCCCATACTTTCGCGTGCACCGGCACGCCGTGTTCACGATGGTATAATGTCTTTTCGTATTCCGGTTCGCCCGCGACATAGATCCGATCGTGTCCGGGAGCACGCTTGGAATCCTTGAACGCACGCAGTTCTCGATCCATGTCGGCGCGGAATTCGGCAACCTCGCGAAACGCATCAACGCGAAATGCGCCGAACCAGTGAGAAATCGCACCTTCCATCGTATCGTTTACCAGTGGAAGGTTCGAACCGAATCTTCCGCCGGAAAGTACCCCGCATAAAATATCCACGAGCAAGCCTAGCCCGTACCCCTTATGGCCACCGCCTTCCGTGCCGAATCCCCCGAGCGGCAAAAGCGCGCCTCGCAGCGCTTCATCCGGATCGTGCGTGGGATAGCCGCGCTCGTCAATCGCCCATCCGTCTTTAAGCGGTAAGGATTTGCGCTTGTAGACCTCGAGCTTGCCTTTCGGTACGGTTGTCGTGGCAAAGTCCAGCACGAATGCGGGCTCTTTACCGGCCGGTATCGCGTAAGCAAGCGGGTTTGTTCCGAGCATGACCTCGCTACCGAACGTGGGCGCGCCGTAACGCACCGAATTGGTAGACGCCAAGCCGATCATATCGTGGTCAAGCGCCATCATGGCATAGTAGCCCGCGATGCCGTAATGGTTAGAATTTCGCACCGCTCCGAACGCCGCGCCATGCGCACGCGCTTTTTCAATAACGGTCTGCATGGTAGTTTTGGCGACCGGGTGCCCCAGGCCGTTATCGGCATCGTACAGCACGGACGTTTCCGTTTCGCGCGCGATAGCGTAGCGCGGTTTCGCTTTCATCGCGCCTGAACGAAGCCGGCTTACGTAATACGAATCCAAACGCGCCACGCCATGCGACTCGATTCCGCGCAGATCAGCTGCAACGAGCACATCACCTACGACGCGCGCGTGCTCGGGCTCCACTTCAAATTTTTCGAGCACCTGCGCAACGAAATGTTTCAGCTTTTCTTCGGTCGATAAGCGGTACTCGGTGGTGGCGGCTTCTGCCACGTGTTATTCCTCCGGTTAGACCAGGGCGTGCGATCCTTGTCTCGATGTTCTTGATCGAAGCCTGAAAATGCTTCGCGTGGAAACGAGTCGAACGACTGTTTGCATGATTGAGGCGTCAATCTACAACAAGTGCGTCCGTTGCGGCTTATGCTTGCCGTCCTGCCCGACCTACCTTGAAACCATGACGGAAACCTCCGGGCCACGGGGGCGCATCAGCCTCATTAAAGCCGTTGACGAAGAACGGCTCGATCTGCTCTCCCCCGGTTTCGTGCACCAAATGTCCGAATGCTTGGACTGCCGGGCGTGCGCTGCCGTCTGCCCCAGCGGCGTGCAATACGGCGAGCTTGTTGAGGGCGCCCGAGCACGCATCGAACAAGCTACCGCACAAAGACGACCGGCGCTCAAGCGGTTCCTACGCAGATTTCTTCTGCGAACGCTTTTCGAACACGGCTGGCTCATGCGCGCCGCGGCAACGCTTCTTCGTTTCGCGCAGCGCTCCGGCTTACAACGGCTGGCTATGCGTTCTGGGGCGGCCAAGGCGTTTAACTTGCAAGGAGCCTGGGCCATTGCGCCTACGCTCTCACAAACGTTTTTCGCTCCACGCAATCAGCGGTTCACCGGCAGCGGCGCTGTGCAGCGAACGGTGTTCTTCCATACCGGCTGCGTGATGCATGTAGCGTTCGCTCATTGGCACGAGGCTTCTATACGCGTCCTGCGCCGCAATAATTGCACGGTAATCGTGCCGGCGGACCAAGCGTGCTGCGGCGCAATTGCCGTGCATGCCGGAGATGTGGAGTTCGGCGAGCATCTTGCTAAACGCAACATCGCCGCATTCGAACGCTCCAACGCCGATTATTACGTGGTCAATGCCGCCGGCTGTGGCAGCGCGCTGAAAGAATATGCAATCTTATTGCAGCGAGATCCGCACTGGGCACACCGCGCGGAGCGCTTTTCCGCCCGAGTGCGCGACATTCTGGAGTTTTTAGACGAAATCGGCGTAGAGGCGCCGACCAGGCCCGTAGAGGCGACGGTAACGTATCAGGATGCGTGTCACCTTGCGCATGCGCAGCGTGTAACGGAAGCACCGCGGCGCTTGCTGCAGCGTATACCCGGTCTGAAGCTGCGCGAAATGAGCGAAAGCGCCGTCTGCTGCGGAAGCGCCGGTATTTATAACCTTACGCAGCCGGAGATGGCGGCACGGCTGGGCGAGCGTAAGGCCAAAAACGTTATTGAGAGCGGAGCCGATATCGTCGCCACGTCAAATCCGGGCTGCGCTTTACAGATGGCGGCGCACCTGCGCACGCTGGAACGGCCAACGCCAATTAAGCACGTCGTGGAGCTGCTCGACGAGGCGTACGCCGCGTCAGATTGAGGCTACCAGGCGATCGCGATCGTCAAGAGCAGCATCGAGTGAGGCATACACGGCAAAAACTCGCATTAGCCCGGTGATGGTCAGCAACCGCTGAATGGGGCCCGCTCCGACGATTAGGCGCACTTGGCCGCCGTTTTCCGATGCACGTTTGTGCGCGCCGATGAGCGCGCCCAGGCCCGTCGAATCGAGAAATTCCAGGTGCGAGAGATCGACCAGGATGTCGTGCTTGCCTTCATTTGCAGCTTCCATAAGGGCCGCGCGAAGCGAGGGCGCCGTCTCGAGATCCAAGCTTCCCCGTAGCCGGTAAATCATCGCATCGCCGCCATGGTCGGCCCGAATTTCTACGGACAAAGGTTCATGCGTCATCGTGCTGCCCCCATTTCTCAAGCTCTTCGCGTGTTTCGTTCCAACGCCAATGCCGCCCGGTGGTGAGATGCACGCCGCCGATCCATCGATCGAGCGGCTGATGTTCCAGCCAGTCGGTATCGCCGGCCAGCACTCTTCGACCTAGGACGGTCAATTCACATCCTTGTTCCGGAGAAGTCATGAGCGGGGCCGGCTGCGCGCAGAGGGCGTCCAGCTCCGCGTAACACGCCGAGTCTCCTAAGAAAGCTGCTTCTTCCCTCGCCTGCGACAGGCGGAAAATGTCTTCTTTTCGGCGCGCGCCTTGCGCGCATGCCTCGATGATGTGCTTTTGGGTTCGAGATAATCCGCTGTCCGATGCGGGGTATTCCTCACGAAGCCGGTAAAGCGCATCACGCAGAAACGGCAATCCCGCGTGCTTCTCCGACATGGCCGCCGCAAGCTCGTCGGGCGTCGCGCGTATAAACGCTTCCCAGGCGCGCGCCGCTCGTTCCTCCATCGCGCCCGTCACGTAACGCCGTTTCGGATAGAGCGCCAGAAGCTCTTCGGGCGCAAGCATGCCGAGATATTGTTCGGATTGGATAAGTTGCACTCGACCCGCGCCCAGCTTCTGCTCGCGCAGAGCGGCGAAGATTTGCAAGAGCTGCAGTTGATCGTAGAGATCGTGTTCGAACCAGAGAACGACCTCATCGAAATCGCCCGCGTGACGCACGAGCGAGTCCCGCTTTTCAAAATCGCGATGGATCTTGATAGGATTGCCGTATCCGCGCGAAGCCAGATATCCAGCGCGAACCCGGCTCACTTCTTCCAGTGGCAGGCCGCCCGGAACGGGCCCTTCATGTAAGGCGTCGCGCCATGCGAGATGCGTGCCCAATAGCCCCGCTTTTTTCCACAAGTACAACACAGAGTCGCCGTTGGTAACGTGCAGGGTGTTCGAGCTCACGATGCGCCGATTCGCGCCGGGGGCTCACAATGCCGTTGAGCAAACCAGGCTCCCGCCAGGTAATGTCCAAAAAGACCCCATGACGTTTCGGGGAGCGTTTGTTTGCGGGATGCTGTTCGTTCTTGCGTTGAGCGGCTGCCGATCCGGCTCGCCGGCAAGCGACGGGCAATTTGCGGCTCTTCCAGCGGTTCCACGCTGGCCGATGTATCAGCACGCACCCGACCACAATGCCGTATTCACCCGATCGAATTTCCGCCGGCGCTGGTCGTTCGACACGAAAGCAAAAATTAACGGCGGGCTTGCCGTCGTCGACGACACCGTCTACGTCGATACGTTCGGTAAAGAAGTGCTCGCTCTGGACATTCGCACCGGAAAACCGTTGTGGCGCACCGGTAACCTAAAAAACATCGTGATGTCGACGCCCGTCGTCGCCGAAGGCCTGGTATTTGTTGGGACGGGCGGAAATGAGACGTTGAATTTCGGCTGGAATCCGCTCACGCATCTGCAGTACCACAACAAAGAAGTTTGGGGCGTCCCGGGCGGTGACGAGGTCGTAGCGCTCGATGCCAAGTCCGGTCGAATACGATGGCGATTTCCAACGCTCGGTGAGGACATGCCCTCGCCCGCGTACGGCGACGGGCGGCTATATTTTGCGAACGGGGATCGTCACGTCTACGCGCTCCGAGCCGCAACCGGCGAGCAGATCTGGCGGCAAGAGATAGATGGAATTGCCACGATGGCCTCGGCAACGCTGGTCGATGGACGCGTATATGTGTCGGCGTGCGCGAACGGCATCCGCAATACCTCGACGATAGCACTCAATGCATCAAACGGTTCGATCGTCTGGCAGGCGCCGTACGGCCATTGCGATGCTTCGCCGACATTTGCGCAAGGCAAACTTTTCGTTGAAAACGTCCAGGGCGGTGCACAGAAGTACGTCGGCCGCAACATCGTCGCTGCGCTCGACGCGCGTACGGGAAAGCCGGCTTGGAGGTACGATTCTACCGACACCGGCGTCTGGACAACGCTAGGTTCCGATGAGTCTGCGATCGCCGGCACGTACAGCGCGGGAACGTTCTATCAGCCGGCGCCGCTAAGCGACCAGATCATCGCCTTCGATGCAACAACGGGTGCCGTACGCTGGCGATTTCGTACCTCGGGGCCAGTAAAGATGAGCCCCCTCGTGCGACGCAACCACCTCTATGTAGGTGACACGACCGGCGTATTCTATGAAATCAACACGGTGAACGGACGGCTTATCAGAGCGACGCCCTTCAAAAAGCCGTTTTCAACCAGTCCGCCGGTGATCGTCGGCGAGACTATGCTGCTCGCCAACGACACGGCAGTGTACGCGGTAGAAATGAACCCGGAATAACGACGCTGGGGCGGCTGGATTCGAACCAGCGCATGGTGGAGTCAAAGTCCACTGCCTTACCGCTTGGCTACGCCCCATCGGTGCCGGACGGCGAACCAGGATTAGTCGCTCGTGCCGGGCGTCCTGCATGGAGCCGGAGGAATTGCCGCGCGTTACTCGCGCGCTATCATTCGTTTTGCGCCGAGGTAGCGGTCAGCCCAATAAGAATCGCTCAAGCTGCTGACCATCACGCCGTGTGAAGAACTCGCGTGAACGAACTTTCCCTTTCCCAAATAAATGCCGACGTGGGACGGCCCGGCCTCGTACGTCTGAAAAAAGACGAGATCGCCGGCCTTCATGCCACCCTTCACCCGCCGCCCTGCGTAGAACTGCGCATCCGCGGTCCGGGGAATGGCTACGCCCATCATTGCGAACACATGTTGCACGAACCCGGAGCAATCGAAGCCCGACGAACTCGTACCGCCGAAAAGGTAGGGCGTACCCAGAAAGCGCAGGGCGTCTCGCGTTAAGTTCTTGGCGATGGCCGTCGTCCGGGAGAGAATGCGGCCGGCGAAACGCGATAAGGCGTGCGTCGAGGTAAGGTGATGTACTGCGGCCGCCTTCTGCTGCTCGTGAACGAGCTGCGCGGTCCATTGTGCTACGTCGGGGCTGTCCACCGGCGTACCGGGCCCGTCCGCCGAGGCAGCCGCCTCGCCCGCAGCCGAGGCCGAGGATTGCGGAGCGCTGGGAGCCGTAGCCGTCGTAGGGCTGGATGTTTGGGCCGTGGGCGAGACCGCTGAAGGATCGGCCATCGCGAACGCGCCGGAACCAGCAATCAATAAAGCCAACGCCGCAGTGGCGAAAAGATAACGCAAAAACTGCTCCTCTTTCAAAACACTTGCGGGGTTAGTTGACGGGTTCGGACGTGAAAGATCGCCCTAGAGCCGACCGGCTCACTCACCCCTACCGGTATATCCCCCGCTTCGGAACGCTTCCGAACTCAGTGATCTGGCAGGTTAGTTAAACGCCGAATCGGGATAGCCCATCGGCGCTTGCGGCCTTGTTTCACCACATGCCGCGATTCCCTTCCGGGTCCCGCGGTAGCCAGTCTGTGGATTCTATCGGCTGCCTGCTAGCGTATTGAAGCTGCTTGTCTTATGAGATCGGCCAAGCTGTGCGCCAGCGTTTCGATACGCTGCTGATCGTCGCCCTCGACCATAACACGTATGAGCGGCTCCGTCCCCGAGGGACGTATGAGCAATCGTCCATTTCCGGTTAAGAGTTCTTGAGCTTGGGCGACGGCTTGCCGAACCTGCGGGTCTTCAAGCACGTGCTTGGCGGACGTACGCACGTTCACTAGGATTTGCGGATAGACGATAAGTTCGCGGGCCAATTCATGCAGGCGCTTCCCGCTCTGCACCAGGATACTGAACAGGGCAATCGCGGTCATCGGTCCGTCGCCGGTGGTGTTGTTTTGCAGGTTAATAATGTGCCCGGACTGCTCGCCGCCCAGCACAAAACCACCCTCCCGCATGCGCTCCAAAACATACCGATCGCCCACGGGTGCGCGCAGTAACGCGATTCCGTTCTCATCGAGCGCCCGTTCAAGACCAATGTTGCTCATGACGGTGGCCACGACGGTATCTCCGGACAACTCGCCCCGATCGCGCATCGCCTTGGCAAGAATAAGCATCACGTGGTCGCCGCTGAGCGCCGCACCAGTCTCATCGACAAACAGTGCCCGGTCCGCGTCGCCGTCAAAGGCAACACCGACCGCATTCGTGCCGGCCTCTTTATTGAGTCGTGTAATCTCGCGCTGCAACGGCTGAAGGTCCGTGGCGCCGCAGTTCACGTTGATCCGCGCTCCGTCCGGCTCACAATGCAGTTCGTGGACGATCGCGCCGAGCTTGCGCAGGGCGTACGGCGCGTATTGAAACGCGGCGCCGAACGCCGCATCGACGGCGACATGCAAGCCGCAGAGGTCCGCGGCGTGCGCATACAGCTCGTCGTAATAGTGCCGCCCTAAATTTAACCCCAGGCTTGCCACGCCGATGTCCGTCCCGATCGGCCGCGCAAAGCCGTCCCAATCCAGGAGCGACTCAATTTCATCTTCTACGGCGTCCAACAGCTTAAAGCCATCGGGACCAAAGAACTTGATCCCGTTGTCTTCGATCGGGTTGTGCGAAGCGCTGATCATTACCCCGGCCGCGGCGCCGGTTCGCACGGTAATCCTCGCAACTGCGGGCGTGGGAACGATACCAACGGAAATGACATCCCGGCCCACGCTCGTAATTCCCGAAACGATTGCGGACTCGAGCATCGTGCCGGAGAGCCGCGTATCGCGCCCGACGATAATCGGCCGATGCCGGTCGCTGCTCTTTGCCAAGACATGCGCACCGGCTCTGCCGATTGCGAATGCCAACTGCGGCGTGAGCTCCGTGTTAGCGACACCGCGTACGCCGTCGGTGCCGAAGATGCGCGACATCAGTGTACCGCCTTTGTAAATTGCGCCTGGACGCGGATAAGATTCGGGGCAGTTTGCAAGTCTTCGATTTGATTACCCGATGAGTCTATCGGGAGGGGCCGGATCATCGCGCTGAACGATCCGGCCGCATTTCCGAGCGGCAGGTCTACGCGCACCGCCGCTACTTGTGAGAGCTGCGAGGATGGCCCGCTGACCGTCACCTGCGAAGGTGAGAGCGAAAACCGGCGCACGACGACGTCACCTTCGCCCGCGTAGTGCATCGCAACCGGAAACAGATGCGAATCGATACGCTCTATCGTTAACGTAATTGACGCCGGACTAAGGGATTGCACTGCAACAGCCGGCGCGACGAGCTGAATCGGAACGTTATAGACTCCGGGAGCGCGGTTCGAGAGATCGATGACGGCCTTGACTTCCTCGGCCTTGATGGGCGGCTCGCCGGGTTTAGGAGCGATTGTGACGACTGCCGTCTTGTCGTTGAACCGCGCGATGTACCCGGGCGCCAGGTTCACGGCCGTTATCGGAACGCTCAATTGCTGATTGAACGACGATGCCACCAACGGGCCTGCGGCGAAGCGAAAATATGCCCAACCGACGATCGCTACCGCGAGCGCAATGATTTTCAATCCGAAGTTGCTGCGGACGGCGCGGACCACCTAGCCCTGCTCCGCTTTGGGATGGCGAGCGTTATGCGGACGAGTGAGCCGGGCGCGCAGGTGAGTCACGAGATCGTCGCGCCGCACGCGTAAATTTCGCCGCGGTCGCGTGGAAGCGAACAAAATCCGCGCAAGCCGCTTCTCTTCATCGATTGGCCGGGAAAGCTTTCCGGCTCGGGCCAGCGAGATCGTCCCGGTTTCTTCGGATACGATCACCACGACGGCGTCGGTCTGTTCGCTAACTCCCAAACCGGCCCGGTGACGCGTACCCACGCGCCGCTCCCCCAAAGATTGTTCGGCCAATGGAAGAAAACAGCCGGCGGCTTCGATAACATTTCCGCGAATGATAACCGCGCCGTCGTGCAGTGGTGATCGCGGCGTGAAAATCGCCAGGAGCAATTCAGCGGAGACTTCAGCGTTCAGCGTCGTGCCGCTTTCCGCGAATTCTTTCAAACCGGTCTGCTGCTCGATCACGATCAGCCCTCCGAATTTGTTTCGCGAGAGAATGAACGCTGCTTTGGCAATGGCCGCCATCGCGCCGTCTTGCGAGCGGCTACCGGCCGTCTCGTCTTGCCGCCGCAGGAATCCGCCGCGACCGAGCTGTTCCAGCGCGCGGCGAAGTTCCGGCTGAAACACGATGGGCAGCGTCACCAGTCCTCCAACCACGATTAGGCGCAGAATTGTTCCGAGCACGAGCAGATGCAGCAAATTCGCAACACCGAGCAAACCAATCAGGACGAGCACGCCCGTCAGAATCTGCACGGCGCGCGTACCCCGGATGATGACCAGCAGATAGTAGACGAGCACACTCGTGGCAAGGATATCGATGATATCGGTTAGGCCGACGTATTGCGTGAGGTTAGTCAGCACGCATGTCGCCCAGCGCCAGCTCGAGGATGC
>DASRSF010000187.1:0-2849 GCA_035656615.1 Vulcanimicrobiaceae bacterium
CGATCCGGTCGTACCGATGCACGTATGGCTGGCCTGCATGGCGGTCGTTTTTGCATTACTTGCAGCAATGTACGGCGTCGGTACTTGGCAACAACGCCGTCAACTCAGCGTTTCGCAGACTCGCTCGGGGGTCAGCCTGACCTATCAAACCGCCCTTAGCGCGTTGGGTCTTGCAGGTTTGTGCTTCGTCTTTCCGTCTAACATGGCGGCGACGATTGCGCTGGTCGTTATCGTGGGGGTGGCAACATCTTTTCACGAGCAGGTCGCCTCACGAAGCGTCAAGCTGCTGTTTGCGTCGACAAATTCGCCGCTATAATGATGCCGTAAAAGCGGTATGCTGCTTGGTCCAGGCGGCCGGGTGGACAAATTGACGGATTTGCGAGATTATGCCTGGTAAGAGCTGCGATATTATATGATAATGAATTGCAGATTGGAAAGGCATTGAGATGGCCAGCCACAGAACGCACGAGCCGCACGAACACGCGCACGGCGACGATTGCGGCCATGCGGGAATGAAACACGACGGTCATACCGATTTTCTGCACGATGGTCACTTGCATCACGCGCACGAGGGGCACGTCGACGAACACGAACTTCCGGCATCGAGCGTTAATCCCGCCGATTGCACGGGTGGGCACGAATGCGAAGCGCACGAAAGCTCGCACCGGCACGCGTCAGGATGCGGGCATGAAGCGGTACCGCACGCGGGACACGTCGACTATCTCGTCAAGGGTCACATCCATAACGCGCATGCCGATCATTGCGACGACCACGGACGTGTAGAGAGCGTCCGCTAGAGGCAGGAACGGGAACGCCCAGTTCGCGTAGAAGCGGCCGTACATGGGGACCAAAAGCATTCCTACCATCCGGTTTAAAGCAACGCTGTTCGAACCCGATACACCATCGAAAAACGGGTCTTGGACTTTCTTAACGCTGCCAAAGAACGCAAGTGCGAAGCTCCCCTCGCGCGGAATGGCATCCGTTGAGGGCCTCATCAACGGTTCGCCGTTTCAAGCAACGCTTGAGCCCGACGGCCAAGGCAGCCACTGGCTCAAGGTAGACCGCAGGTTGGGCAAGGCTGCGGGCGCTGCCGCCGGTGACGTCGTCACGCTGGAGATAGCGCCGGTTGGGGAAGAACCGGAGCCGGCAGTGCCGGAAGATTTGCGCAAAGCTCTGGACGCGGCTCCCAAATCGCGCGCGTTGTGGTCACAGATCACACCGGTCGCACGAAGAGATTGGATCTACTGGATTGTCACGGCTAAGCGGCCGGAAACGCGTGCAATCCGAATCGAAAAAACGTGCTCAATGCTGGCCGCGGGAAAGCGACGCGTTTGCTGCTTCGATAGATCCGGAATCTACAGTAAGGCCTTCGCCGCGCCCCTCGCAAAGAAAAGCCGAACCAATCGCTAACACTGCGGCGTCACGCCAGATATTGGTGCACAAACCGATTGTATCATCGCGGGCAATGGCAAGACGAGCCGCTTAGCCGGAAGGCATCGGCGGGTCTGACGTGGCACGGTTTCACGATACGTGAACCCTTGGAGGACGCGATGGGAATCATTTCGCGTGGCTTTTCAGGCCGGCGCGCTGCCACTGAAAAGAACCTGCCGCCCGGACAATATTTGACGACCGACTTTCCTGTGCTGTCCGCCGGACCGACACCGCACATTTCGTTGGATACGTGGGAATTTACCGTCACTTCGGAAAGCGGAGCATCCCGGCGATGGGATTGGAAATCGTTTCGCGAGTTACCCACGCAGACCATCACCGTTGATATCCATTGCGTGACGCGCTGGTCGAAGCTCGGCACGACGTGGGAAGGCGTGTCCGTCGATACGCTTTTGGCTGGAGTGGACACATCGGCAAGCTTTGCACTGGCACATTCGTATGGTGATTATACGAGTAACTTGCCGCTCGCGGATCTCCGCGAGGGAAAGGCCTGGATCGCGTTCCGGTATGATGGTAAGGATCTTCCGCCGGAGCATGGCGGGCCGGCACGGTTGCTGGTGCCGCACCTCTATCTTTGGAAAAGCGCAAAGTGGATTCGGAGCCTTACACTGATGCGTGAAGACAAACCCGGATTTTGGGAGAGCCTGGGTTATAACAACTACGGTGACCCGTGGCGCGAACAACGGTATTGGGGCGATTGAACTGGTTCGTCGGGTCGGTGACCGGAGTGCACGATGAAACGCCGGCAGCCCGCACAATAGCTCTGGATGTTGCGGGTTGGCCCGGACACGTTGCGGGCCAGCACGTCGATGTTCGGCTTACGGCGGACGACGGCTACGCGGCCGTGCGCTCCTATTCCATCGCAAGTGCTCCCGATGCAAAACGTGTTGAACTGACCGTCGTGCAAATTCCGCAGGGCGAAGTGTCGCCGTACTTAACGCAAAACGTTGCAATCGGCGATCCACTGGAAATACGCGGCCCCATCGGCGGATGGTTCGTGTGGCGGCCCACGCAAAACGAACACGTGCAACTCCTGGCGGGCGGTTCGGGCTTGGTTCCCCTTATGGCGATGATTCGTGCGCGTGCCGCTGCAGGAAGCAACGCGCCGTTCAGGCTGTTGTATTCGCTTCGCAATCCGGAATCTGCGCTGTATGCTGCCGAGCTGCAACAGCGCTCCAAGGAAGTGCCTGTCACGTATGCTTACACGCGGGAGGTTCCGCAGGGTTGGCCTGATCCCGCGCGGCACGTCGACATGGCTACGATAGAAAAAGCGACGTGGCCGCCGAGTTTGCATCCGATGTGTTACGTTTGCGGACCGACCGCGTTTGTAGAGTCGGCCGCCGATTTACTTAGAAGCGCGGGACACAGCGAAGCAAACATCAAAACCGAGCGCTTTGGAC
>DASRSF010000188.1:0-2236 GCA_035656615.1 Vulcanimicrobiaceae bacterium
ATGGGATTGTAATTCGGGGAGAGCGTTTGATACGCCAGGTTTACCTCGAAATTTGGTTTGTGCACATCGACCCATCCGTTCGTGTTGTACGCGCTTCCTTGGGGTACCCACGAGCCGTGCTCCCACGCCTGATCGATGGCCCACACGAATCCCGTTTTCAAATTGCGGCCCGCCACACCGAATTCATTGGTCGTGTCGTCCCCAAAAACGCTGTGGTGCGCGATCACGCCGTCCCCCCAGTAGAGGAACGTGCGGTTTTGCAAAGCGTGTTTGAAGCCGTATGCGGTATCGTCGAACGTATTGCCGGTAGTTTGGTCGAAACCGTGAAAATTCAGAACGCCGAAGGATTGTTTTCCGAACGTTCCTTCGAGTTTTTCACCGCGATTGAACGGGCCGATGTCGGGCGAGTAAAAAACCAAGTCGGGCCCGATTGCGGCGGCGTCCGCGTTGATGAACGCTGCGCCTTGCGCAAAGAACGGGCGGTATTCCACCAGCTGCCGCCGGAATTCTTGCGGGGCAATGGTTTGCTGATCGATCTCGACGTTGGAAAAATCGGGACTCAGCGTGCCGACAAAGTTGGTTGTCGGCGTAACCGGATACGTAAGATCAATGCCGCCCGGCCGCACTCGCTCGGACTGAAATGTGCCGTTCGCCTGCTGAAAAATATCGCGATCCGCGCCGATGCTGCTTAGGCCGAATACTTCTACATGCGGTTTGGCACGCGAGGCCGCGAGCATGGCGTTCGTAACCTCAACGCCGCCCCACGACGTGAAATACCGCACGTCAAAGAAGTTGGGCCACCCGTTGCCGACCGCCCCGTCCTGCATCAGGCCGTTATACGTCCACGTGTAATGTTCGCCCGACGCCGCGATGTTGCGAATAAAGTTGATACGCCAGGTCTGGGGTGACCCAGGATGAATCCGCAGGGCCCGAAGCGGAATCACCATCACCGCCGTCCACGCAGAACCGTGCACGGCCGCAGCGGCCGACCATGCCGGCTTGTAGCGGCTGTTCTCATTTGCTTGCTGATAGCGCACGCCGCGCGGCGTGGTCTCAAAATAATACGCTTGCGAACCCACGCCGCTCGTATCGATTCCCACGCCGACGAAGTCGTCGACGCCGAAACCGACGTCATTCGTGGTCTGCGTGGCAACGATCGGCGTACCCGCTTGCTCGGCCGTAAACGCGACATAAAGGTTGCGCTCATCGTAGAGCATGAAGACGGCGGTGTGGTGCCTGGCCAGCGAACGGGTCGTGAGGTTTTGGAACGTGCCGTCCTGGGCCATCGCACCTTTTTTCCACGCGGGATCGGCCAGCGAGGGGTCGGCCGCCAACGGATGCGGGGCCCGAACTGCGCCGTGGACGGCGTCTGTCGTCACGACCGCCCCCGCCGTGCCGTTCACGCACCACAGGGTCGACAAAAGTACTAGAATGAATCCGAGGCAGCGCATTGAGTGTCAGTATAACGGCAAGGCTGTGGCGCGAATCTTGAGAAATCCATCAAATTGGTTTCACTCTGAGGGCAGGCAGATGATAGTGTATCGATTCGGTCCATTCCGCTTAGATAAGGAGCAGCTGCTTCTGTCGCTCGACGATATGGATCTGGCCTTGGGTCCGAAAGTCGTTGAAACACTTCTTGCGCTCGTCGAGCGTCCTGGTGAAGTACTGGCAAAACCAGAGCTGCTTGATAAAATATGGCCCGAAGGTTTTGTCGAAGAGGCGAATCTGGCGCAAAACATCTACGTCATTCGCAAGGCGCTGCGCGCGCATTGGCAGGTTGACGCAATCGAAACGGTTCCGCGGCGGGGATACCGCTTCAACGCGGAGGTTCGCATAGAACGTCATGAACCGGCGCACGCCGTCAATGAAGCGCCCGCGGTAAAAAAGCCGGCACGCGCGTACCTGCGTTTGGTGGCCGCCGGTGTTGCCGCCGCGCTAATCGTTATCGTTGCCACGGTGCCGCGTGCGACGGCTTCCCGACCGTCAGCGGCTGTTCAAGCGATTTCGCCGGGCGGGGCCCGGTTGTACGCGATGGGCGAATTTTACTGGAATCAGCGAACTGCGCCGTCGATCGCAAAAAGCATCCGTTACTTTGAGGCAGTCGTTCAAAGCGATCCGCGGGACGCGCGCGGGTATGCCGGACTGGCCTCCGCCTATGCGGTCGAAGGCGACTACGGGTTCGGACATATTTCGAAGAAAGAAGCCTTTGCGCGCGCGACCGCGTACGCCAACAGTG
>DASRSF010000189.1:0-3944 GCA_035656615.1 Vulcanimicrobiaceae bacterium
CCTTGATGGCGTCAAGAAACTTGGCGGTCTCTGCGTTTCCGTACGTACGGTAGCACGAGGTTATGAGCTTCTTCAAAGCGCCATTGTCGAGGATGTAGTTGACGAACGAGTGTCCCCAGTTCCGCGGAATGGCGTTGTTGAACACCACCCGGCCGACCGTCGTACGGATCAGCTCGCCGTTCCAGCGAACGTTGATCCATTCGTGCAGCGAAACGTTATCCGTTTCATACGCCATGATTGCTTCATTGGCATCCATGAACGTGGGCAGGCGCTTCCCATTGCTCGCCCCGTCCGAGGCGGCTCTGCCGTTGCCGCGGACTTGGAAGACGCGATCGTCGTAGTCTTCGGTGATTTGCGCCTTCGCGGGGCCCTTGTACTCTTCGCGTTGGAACGTAAGGTAGTACAAACCCAAGACCATGTCTTGTGTCGGAATGGATACCGGATTACCGTACGCCGGCAACAGAATGTTGTTGCTCGAGAGCATCAATATCCGCGCCTCGGCTTGCGCGCCGGCCGAAAGCGGAAGGTGAACGGCCATTTGGTCGCCGTCGAAGTCCGCGTTGTAGGGCGTACAAACCAGCGGATGCAGGTGAATCGCCTTGCCATCAACCAGCACCGGCTCAAAGGCCTGTATACCCAAGCGATGCAGCGTGGGCGCACGGTTGAGCAACACCGGATGCTCGCGGATCACCTCGTCGAGCACGTCCCAAACCTCGGGACGCACGCGCTCCACCATGCGCTTTGCGCTCTTGATGTTATGCGCTTGCCCACGGTCGACCAGCTTTTTCATGACGAATGGTTTGAAGAGCTCCAGCGCCATCTCTTTGGGAAGACCGCACTGATGCAACTTCAACGTCGGACCGACAACAATGACCGAGCGGCCCGAGTAGTCCACGCGCTTTCCGAGCAAGTTCTGACGGAAGCGTCCTTGCTTACCCTTCAAAATGTCGCTCAACGATTTGAGCGGACGATTGTTGGGGCCGGTTACCGGACGGCCGCGCCGGCCGTTGTCGATCAGCGCATCCACCGCTTCTTGCAGCATGCGCTTTTCGTTCTTGATGATAATTTCCGGAGCGCTCAGCTCCAGCAAGCGCTTGAGCCGGTTGTTGCGGTTGATGACGCGGCGGTACAGATCGTTCAAGTCCGAGGTGGCGAAACGGCCGCCGTCAAGCTGAACCATCGGACGCAGCTCCGGCGCAATAACCGGCACCGCGGAGAGAATCATCCACTCCGGCTTGTTGCCCGAATTTAGAAACGCTTCGATGACTTCAAGGCGTTTGATGGCCTTGAGCCGCTTCTGTCCGCTCGTCTCGCGGAATTCGCGGCGCAAATCTTCCTGCAGCTTGCGCAGATTCAAGTCGCGCAGCAACTCGCGAATGGCTTCCGCGCCCATGCCGGCCTTGAATGCCGTTCCGTACTTCTCGCGGTGCTCGCGGTACTTTTGTTCCGTGAGGACTTCACGCTTTTGCAGCGGCGTGCTGCCGGGATCGATCACGACGTACGCCGCGAAGTAAATCACCTTTTCCAGCTGCCGGGGCGACATGTCGAGCAAGATGCCGATGCGGCTGGGCACACCCTTGAAATACCAAATATGGCTGACCGGTGTGGCCAGCTCGATGTGTCCCATGCGCTCGCGGCGCACTTTGGCGCGGGTAATCTCAACGCCGCAACGGTCGCAGATCATCCCCTTGAAGCGGATGCGCTTGTACTTACCGCAGTGGCATTCCCAGTCCTTGGTCGGACCGAAAATCTTCTCGCAAAATAGCCCGTCGCGCTCCGGCTTTAGGGTGCGATAGTTGATCGTCTCGGGTTTGCGAACCTCGCCGAACGACCATGCGCGAATCTGCTCCGGCGAAGCGAGCCCGATCCGCATCGCATCGAAGTTATTGACGTCAATAAGGTTCAAGGATTGTTCCTTTTACTTTGTCATCCTGGGCCGTCGAAGGACGCTGCGCCCATCGCCGGCCATGACACGTGCACATCCGTCCGCCGCCTACGCAGGGCTCCTCGTCTCACGTGGTCACGTAAGGGGTCCCACCGTCGCGGCAAAACGTCCGCACGAACAGGCCAAATAGACGTGGCCGGGGTGCGGGGCACAGACAAGTATTCTACCGCCGCGGGCCCTCAAGGTCAAGCCGCCTCCCGTCGTCACCCTGCCCTCGACGCCTCAAATTGTCATGGTGAGTTTGTCGAACCACGGTGAGCTTGTCGAACCCCTTGCTCGGCTGGCGACGGCTCGGTTGAAGAGGTGGCAATCGGACGGGGACGCGTTGCACGCACAAGCGCCCCGCCAAAGCCGCGCCTAAAGCCACATCGTGTGGCTTTAGGTGCTTGCACGCTTTTTCGAGAGAACAAAGTTTTGAAGTCGACATCGTGTCGAGCTCGAAAAAGCGTACACTTTGGCGGGGCGCTTGTGCGTGCAACACGTCCCCGTCCGGGCGGTGTCACAGCTTTTTTAGGTCTCGCCGGTGATGGCTGGTTTTAGTAATACTTTTGTGTAGCCGGCTTGTCTTAGATCGAATTTCTCGTAGGCTTCCGGCGCGGCGTCTAGTGGTAGTCTGTGGCTAACTAAAAAACTGGGTTTGGCTAATCCGGCTACGATGACGTCGCGTAAATACTCGTTGTAGCGCTTGACGGGGCACTGACCCATCTCGATGCTTATGCCTTTGTCCCACGCGGTTCCGAGTGAGAGCAAAAATTTGCCTTGCTTTTCGTTTTCGTCTATGCCGCGGGGATCTTCCTCGAAGTACACGCCGATCAGGCCGATGTGGCCGGTCGGATTGGTGACGCGGATGACGTCTTCGAGAACTTGATTGGGGCGCTGCGTTTTTCCCGGCGCGTCGTCGGCATATGCTTCGTAACCCACGGCATCGACGGCGCACATCACGCCGGGCATCTTGTCGCCCTCTCCGGCGCGCAAGTTCTGCACGCGTTGGCGGTGCGGCGCGCGGGCGTCGATGATTTGCTGCACCGGATCGCCTTTGCTGAAGTCGATCGGCGTGGCGCCTTCGATTTGCCGTACCTTTTCTAAGCGTTCCGGAACGCAATCGACAACGTATATCTCGGCTGCACCGCGCAAACGCGCGCTCAGGGCGGTCATGAGCCCCACCGGACCGGCTCCCCAGATTGCTATCGTGTCGCCGGCGCCTACGTGTGCCTGTTCGGTTGCGTGAAAGCCGGTTGGAAAGACGTCCGCTAAGAGTACGAAATCGTCTTCCCACTCATCACCCGGCGTTCCGGGGAGCTTCATTGCGTTGAAATCGGCGAATGGGACGCGAACGTATTCGGCTTGGCCTCCACCATAGCTGCCCATGCCCGAGTAACCGTATCCGCCGCCATGACCTTGCGGATTGGTCGTAAGGCACGCATTCGTGTAGCCTCGGGCACAGTTAAAACAGAAGCCGCAACCGATGTTGAACGGCAGCACGACACGGTCGCCGCGCTTTAGCGTTCGAACCGAAGAACCAACTTCTTCGATAACGCCCAGATTTTCGTGACCGAAGATCATACCGGGCTGCACGGGCGCTCGTCCCTCGTACATGTGCAGGTCGCTGCCGCAGATCGCGGCGGTGGTCAGGCGCATAAGCGCATCAGTCGGTTCCTCGATGCGCGGCGCCTCGACGTTCTCTACCGCGACTTTACGCGGTTCTTTGTAGACAACTGCTCGCATATGGACCTCGTTCCCGCCCCTTACGCCCGCAAACGCTACAGCCGCTCCGCTGCATGCTGTGTATTGATGGGAGCCCAAAACGCCCGGGGACGACGCATCACCACTCGAAGCACCATAGCAAGCCATAGCAAACGCAATAACGTTGACGAGCCCGGCAGGCGCCGGGCTCGTTTCGTTATACTGCGCTGGTGATATCGGTTCGTCGAAAGAAGGTGTCGGCTTCTTCGATGAAGTGCTCGAAGTCGGTGCGGTGCAGGTTGTGGCCCTGGTGCTC
>DASRSF010000190.1:0-2550 GCA_035656615.1 Vulcanimicrobiaceae bacterium
TTGCGATCCCGCAAGCGCCGCTGTACACCTTCGTCGAGGATGTCCGCGAAGCGCTCGAGCTCCAGCGTTTCGTCGACACAGCCTCGAACCGGATCCGCACCCGAGGCATAGTACTGCGAATACGTCTTCTCCCGGCCCCGAGCGGTCACGATGAGGTTGCGCAAGCCCTGCCGGCGCGCACCGTACGCGACTTCGAGTGCGGAGTGACTTCCTATGGAGCACAACGTGAGCGAAGAGGGATCGTACTCCCGCAGTATGCCATCGTACACCTCGCGCGGGGTTAGACGCAGGCTGGGAAGGGACCCGCCAAAGAGCGGGCAAGTCTTGTACGTTCGTTCCGGAGAAGATGCCTATGCGAGTACTGCGCGACAACGCGAAGCGCGCCAAAGACCATTTGTTTGCGGCCCAGGCGACATACTATGACACGCCCGTGACGCTGACGGGCGGCGAAGGGACGCACGTGCGCGATGACGCGGGTCATACGTACTTGGACGCGTTTGCCGGAATTGCCACCAATACGGTCGGTTACGGTGATACGGAGGTCGCGCAAGCGGTCGGTGAACAGGCGAAAAAACTGGTGCACACCTCGACGCTGTACCTGACCGACGAACTCCTCGATCTCGCGGAAAAAATAGCCGCCGTTTCACCCGAGGGCATGACGAAGAGCTTCGTGAGCAATTCCGGCTCGGAAGCGAACGAGATGGCGGCGCTGGTCGCACGTACGGCAACCGGTTCACTGGATATTCTGGCGCTCGAACAAGCCTACCACGGACGGACCGCTTACACCGTTGGCCTGGCGGGACAAGGCAACTGGCGCAATTTCGCCGCGCCCTATCCGCACGTCGCGTTCGTGCCGGCACCGTACTGCTACCGCTGTCCGCTCGGCCTGAGTTATCCCTCGTGCGAGATCGCCTGCGCGCGAAGTGCGAAACGGATCATCGAAACGCAAACCAGCGGCGCCCCGGCGGCGATGATTGCCGAAACAATTGCCGGCGTGGGCGGCATCATTACTCCGCCGCCCGAGTATTTCAACGTTCTGCGGGAGACGCTCGCACCGTTCGGCACGCTGCTCATCGCCGACGAGGTACAAACCGGTTGGGGACGTCTGGGAGACGGCATGTTCGGAATGCCTTCATCGTACGGCGTCGTGCCGGATATCATCACCTCGGCAAAGGGACTGGGATCCGGCATACCAATCGGCATCACGATTACCCGCCCCGAATTGGCGGACACGTTTAAGGGGCCGCACATCAATACTTTCGGCGGCAATCCCGTCTCGAGCCGTGCGGCGTTGGTGACGCTCGAGGTCATCGAAAAGCGTGATCTCATCGCCAACGCGAAGCGGCAGGGCGAAACGCTGATCACCGCACTACGAGAGCTGGCTCGACGGTATCCGATGATGGGAGAAGTCCGCGGACGCGGCTTGATGATCGGCGTCGAGCTCGTAAAGGACGGTAAAACGAAAACGTACGCGACGGCAGAAACGGCGCGGTTCCTTGAAGAGATGCGGACGCGCGGAGTGCTTGTTGGAAAGGGCGGCCGTTTCGGAAATGTGATCCGAATTCAGCCGCCTCTCGTCTTGCGCGACGAGGATTCTTCAGAGTTTCTACGTGCGTTCGAGGGGTCTATTGCGGCTATCGCTTAAGTAAACGCGCCTTCTTTGATTCCGGCGCGAATCTGCTCGCGCAGTTCCGGCGAATCTTTATGACCGTGCTTGGTGACGGCGTGCGGGACCGCCACTTCAATGACTTCCTCTTCGGTGTCGGCCGCGATCGCGATGGTGCATTTGCTCTCGCTGGGAAAATCGCGACAGTCAATCATCTTTCGAGCCATACCATCCTCTTACTACAAGGCACAAGAGCCCTGTAGCGCATTATAGGCACGGGGCGGTTACGAACTCAAGAGACGCTGCGCTTGCTCGCTGTCCTGATATTCGACCGTTAGGATGGCGCGAACGTGGGCACGGGCGGTCTGCGCTTCGGGCGTGTCGATTTTGCGCAGCGTCGCATAAACATCGTACAGCATCTGCGGCAAGTCTCTATCGCGGGGATACACCTTGTGCATATCGTCGATCGAGGTTGCGATCTGCACCGCCATCGGACTCTCCTGCGTCGTGTAACCGTACCCAATCATGTAGTTCACGCGATTCAGTTCGTTGCGAATACCCAAAACGGACATTCCCATCGGACCAAAATATTCGTCGGCCGGCGCTAGCGTCGTCATCTGCCGCGCGTGCGAGGGCGCGGCAACCAAACTTTCGATGGTTTTCAGGGACGCGATCTTATCGACGCGCGCCACGATCGCCTTAGCGCTGGTTTGTTCGTCAGCGCTGTACTGGCCGTTTCCGGCCGCTGCGTCCTTTACCGCTTGCAAAAGCGCGGGACCCCACGAGTACGGTACATTTGCAATAGGGAACTCCGGTTGCGCGGCGCGCTTGAACGCGAGCGCGCGCCAAGAATCGTCGTGCGTAATCAGCCATCCACGCCAGTTTGCCTCAACGCCCAGCAGTAGGGCATTGCCGTCATGCGGATATTGCGCGATGTTGGCCTG
>DASRSF010000191.1:0-2181 GCA_035656615.1 Vulcanimicrobiaceae bacterium
TCGGTGCGGACCACCGGACGTTCTTCGAGGTTTTTCCGACGCCCAAAGGCGAGGCGATGTGGCATTCGTGGGATCAGAACGGCGCGCACTACGTTGTTCTGGTAAATGTGTTCGACTTCGAAAACATGGGCTTGCTCGGTAACGACCAGCTACGCTGGCTGGAGCAAGACCTGCGGGCTCAAAAATCGTCCACGCCGGTCGTCGTTTTCACCCACGCGCCGCTGTACGCGCTCTTTCCGCAGTGGGGATGGACGACCAAAGACGGATCGCTGGCGCTTGGGATGCTCAAGCGGTTCGATCACGTTACGGTGCTCAGCGGCCACATCCATCAAGTCATCCGTCACCAAGAGGGCACGATAACCTTTGCGAGCGCAAGTGCCACCGCGTATCCGCAGCCGGCGCCCGGAACGGCGCCTAAACCGGGCCCGCTCGCCCTGCCGCACGCGCAGCTGCTTCAAGCAATCGGATACCGGAATGTCGAACTCTCTGGTGATGGACGCGCCGTCATCGACGACCAGCGCCTCGGCTAAGACGCCGGAAGAGCGCGCGCTCGAGGCGGGCTTCGTGGCGCATAGCGAATGGGCGTTCGAAGCAGCGTACTTTGCATACCGCCGTTTACTGTACGGCGCCGCGTACAAAGTGCTCGCAGAGGCAAGCGCTGCCGAAGATTGCGTACATGACGTGCTGTTGCGGCTTTGGCAGCGTGAGGGCGCATATACAGCCGCACGCGGCTCGCTGCGCGCCTTTCTCTGCGTGTGCGTGCGCAATGAGGCCTTGACGCGTTTGCGCCGCCTGCGCACACACGAACGCATCGACGACGACCAGGCGCAGATGCGTGCGTCCAGTCAGCGGATGGAGGATGAAACCGTTGCAAGTATGGATCTGGCGCATTCACTGATTACGCTTAACGATGCGCAGCGCGAAACGATCAGGCTGGCATACTATGAAGGACTTACACATGAGCAGATTGCGTTGCGCCTGGGCGAGCCCGTGGGAACAGTGAAGAGCCGCATTTCGAATTCGCTTCGCCGGTTGCGGACCGTGCTCGGCGGGGGATCACCGCAGTGACGAACGAGCATATCGGCGATGTCGCGGAACTTTACGCGCTTGGAACGCTGAGCACGCAGGAACGCGCACAAGTCGATTGGCATGCGCGCCAATGTGACACATGCGCAGCGCGCCTGGGGGAGGCGCAAGAGGCCGTTGCCGCGCTGGTACAAGAAATGGAACCATCAGGGCGGCTCGATGCACGAATGCACGCCACGTTTGCGGGGAAGGCGCCAAGGCGTGCAATGTGGCCGGCGCTTGTTGCGGCAGCGTTTATCATCGGTTTGCTGCCCGCATTTGCGCTGTGGCCTGGATTGGGACGCGAGGCGCAAATTGCTTCAGACCGTCAGGCGGCAACCGTTGCGATGGTCAATTCGCATTTTTCGCATGCTCCGTTCGTATCGGCCGCGCACTCGGGCATCAAAGCCAAAGTGCTTTTCAGCCGGAATGCCGACTGGCTGTTCATCGTTGCGCAGACGGCGCGTCCGTACACGGTCATCGCAAATGAGAATGGAACGCCTAAGGTGCTCGGCACGCTGCGCGTAAACGGCGAGGCGGGCGAACTATTTATCCCGCACGCCGGACGCCCCCAGGCGCTTTCGTTAGAAGACGGCGGACAAGTGGTGGGCCGCGTTACGCTACCGTATCGTCGCTGAACAATTTGGCCTGATTCACGCGCGTTCGGCCGCTGTGGCGGGACTCAGCGGCCGGTGCCGCGTCCAGAGCGGTGATCTCCCGCGGTGCGGTTTCAATGGCTTGCAGTTCGGTAAGATCGGCATCCGGCAGCGAAGCCAGTTCCTTGATTTTTCGCCCTTGCGGCAACACGCGGCTCTCCATCGAACCGACGGCCTTGTTGTAGGCGTCGTTGGCCTTCTGCAAGGAGGCGCCGATTGCGGAGAAGTGACCGACGAAGCTGCGCATGCGGTCGTACAATACCCGCGCGGCTTCCGCGATCTTCTTGGCGTTTTCTTCCTGGGCGCGCTGCTGCCAGCCAAGCGCATACGATCGCAGCAGCGCCATAAGCGTAAGGGGGCTGGCGATGTAGACGCCCTTGGCGGCAGCGTACTCGATAAGTTCGGGGTTCTCGGTGCACGCCGCGCTCAAAAATGCTTCGCCCGGCACGAACATCACGAC
>DASRSF010000192.1:0-2477 GCA_035656615.1 Vulcanimicrobiaceae bacterium
CTGATCGTAACCGAAAAGCCGCAGGGGTATCGTATCGGCCGCGCATCAGGCGCCGCACAGCGCATTGGTTTTGAAAACGGTTGGGGCAAGCCCCTGAAAACCTTGTGGGTCCGCCGCATGTGCACGCAAACGGTGTACCGCACCGCGGGACTCGATCCGAGCGCACCGCATGAATGCGAGGTCGTCTTCAAGCTGGCGCAGCGAATCATCCCCGATGCTTGCGCACCCCGCGACCCTGACGTGCTTGCTCCAATTCTCCTGGATGTTCCGCCACAACGCGGAAACCGCATCGGCATCCAAGTTACCGACAAATGGGAGCGCTTAGGGGCGCACGCTCGTGACGTCGTACGGTTGATCCAGGCGGTTGCCGCGCGCAATCCCACGCGTTTGTTTGGAGCCGCTTCCGAACGCGCGTACTGTGAGCAAATCGAAGGCGCCTGCAACGCTCCCGTCGAGATCTTCGACACGTTGCATGCGTGGAAAGACGCGATTGCGACGTGCCGCGGGCTGGTCGCGCCGGATTCCGGCGCGGTGCACGTGGCCGGAATGATCGGTACGCCGGTCCTGGCATGTTTCGCCGCGCAGCGGTTTGCCTTGCAATCGGCGCGCTGGGCGCCCTGGGCCGCGCCGTATCAGATCGTGCGCATGCATGACGACGGATGGCCAGTCGTCGCGGCCGATGCTCTCGATGCGCTCCTCAACGGCAGCCCGTACGTAGCTTATAAAGGGTAATGGGGCCGGCAACCCGCTCGGTAACGGCCGTGCCGTCGTGCGCGAGTTTTGCAACCAGCGGTGCGGACTCCACCAAGCGCGCAGACGCCGGAAACGCGGTGTCGGTAAGGACGTAGCACACCCGTAGCGGCGTGTGCGAGTCTTCGGGAAGCACGGTAACGTTGGGATCCATCGCCGCCATGTGCGTATACGCTTCTTCCTGCGTCGCGAGCGATATGCCGGATGGCAGCGCAGCTATAAACGCGTCCAGCGCCGCGCCGGCACGGCGATCGCCCCGCAGGAAGAATCCCGGATGCAGCGGGTTGGCAATCGCGAATTCAAGGACGCACAACGCCACGCATGCGTACAGCGCAACGTGCGCACGGCGGGGTGATTGCCTCCAAAGCGCGGCTGCACCGGCGGCAAATGCATACAGCACCCACCCGGCCCAAGCACCCGCGTAATGCGATCCGGTCGTGTACGTGGTCGACATGCGCGATGCGAGTACTTCGGCAATAGGCGCGATAATGACCAACGCTGCCGGCGTGCGAAACGGTAAAAACCAGAGCGGCAAAAATGCCAGCGCGATAAATCCCAAGCGGTCGAGTACTCCGCGCGGGAACAGGGCGTGCCAATCTGCAGACGTCCACGCATAAAACCGGGAAGGCGCCCAGCCTGGGGCCGCAAGGTGCGCCGCCTGCGGTTGAATGACCGCGAAAAATACTGCAAAACACACCGCGGCAGTTGCGCCGCCCAGCATGCATAAACGCACGCGCAGGGGATCATTACGGTAAGCCAGTGCGCCCGCTACGGCGGCGATGAAGACGAACAGCGCCTGATCTTCTTTAATTGCAAGCGTCAGCGCAAGGAAGACCACCGTTAAAACCGGCCGGCGCGCGTCGAACGCCCACAACAACCATGCAACGGCCGCAGCTGCCAGACCGTTTTCATGAAAATCGTTGAAGATGGCGCCGGCCAGCGGCGGATACAGCAGCACGACGAGCGCGCCCATACGCGCGGTGTGCCGGTCCGTCCGGCGCGCCAAGATATCGTACACCGGCGGCGCAGTCAATGCGCCCGCCAGCGCCTGCAACGCAATCAGCGTCAAAGGCGAGCGCCATAGGTGCATCAACGCACCCGCAAGGTAGAGAACCGGCGAAAAATGATAGGCCCAGTGACTGCCTTCGACGGGATTGCAAAAGCATCCGAATGCGGACACCGTTGTTTGCGCGAAGATGCCCAGGTCTACGAAGTTACGATGCAGGGCGTAACGTAGCGAACCCAGCCAAAAAAAGAGTACCCAATATGCGGCGACCGCCGCCCACAGCAGCGGGTCGCGCCTCACGTCCGCCGCTGCTGCAAATACGGCCAGATGAAGCCATCGATCTCGCCGTCGAGCACGGCCGCCGTGTTGCCGGTTTCGATGCTGGTGCGGTGATCTTTTACGAGCTGATACGGATTGAGAACATACGAACGGATCTGCGAACCCCATTCGTTGGCGGTACGCTCGCCGCGAAGTTCGCTCAAGCGCTGATCGCGCATTTCCAGTTCCCGCCGCACCAACTTGGCGCGCAGAATGTTCATCGCGACATCACGGTTTTGCGCTTGCGAACGTTCCTGCTGCGAGGCAACGATGATTCCGGAGGGCTCGTGAATGATGCGAACCGCGGACTCCGTTTTGTTGACGTACTGACCGCCTGCGCCGCCGGATTTGAATGTTTCGATGCGCAGATCTTCAGGGCGGATCTCTACTTGCACGTTCTCGC
>DASRSF010000193.1:0-3109 GCA_035656615.1 Vulcanimicrobiaceae bacterium
CCATTGTCCAGATTCGAAACATTCGCGCGTACGCCGAGCAGTGAGATTCGCACGCGGCGCAAATCCGTAACGGTGAGCTTCGCATCCATCGCCGCGTAATTGTCGTAGTGCAGGCTCGTCAGGTCGGCAGCGTAGCCGTACGTTTCGAGCAGCGTAGGAAAGCGAAAAGAACGTCCGGCGTCTACTGCAAGGTTGACGCCCGGCGCAACGTCATACGCCAAACTCGCCGACGGCGAGACCATCCTGCTTCCCAGTGGTGTAGACGTACCGTCGGATCCGCCGGTGTATTGAGCGTCAACTGCATTGAGGACGGCGCGCCAGAAAAACCCCTGTTGACGTGATTGCACTCCGGCTGAAACGTGTGATATCGCGTTTGCGCCGGCCACTTCGACGCCGCCCAGCGAATGCGCGTCGTAATACCCCGTCGCAAGCTGCGAACCGGCATCGAAGAATGCCGCGATCTTCCCTTGCGTCGTTGCTCCCGCATCCAAGGTGACTTGGCTCCACGCTCCGTTCACCGGCAAACCACCGGCCGTGACCGACGTGTAACGCGAATCGTCTGCGCTTAGATCGGCGTAGACCGGAAACGAACTAGCACGATCGTAGTGAAGACGCGCGTTGGCAGAACTCTCGTCCAACGTCGCCGTCGTGCCGCTCAAATCGTGTGACGCCCCTACGTTTGCGGAAATCGTTCCGGCATCGCCATGAACCGAATAGACGGCATCCGCTCGTTGGCGCGATCCATCATCATCGCCGGAAACCGCCGCATCAAAACCGGCTGCGCCCGTTTGATACGAAATGTCCCCGGCACGCTGCGTTCCATTTAAAGCCGTCGCTTGGACTGTCTGCGGTACAGCGGTCGCGATCAAAAAGGTGCCGCCGGGAGCCAGGTTACCGTATCGCGGCTCATCCCACGCAGAGCGTGCTGCTGCGGCCACCGCGCCATACCCCGGTATCGCGCGAAGGGCCGACGCACCCGCGGCCACGTCGTACGTCGGAACGCCATTGAGAACAACCAAACCGCCGAAGCGTGAAAGGCCGTAGTACGAAAGGTATGGCCCCGGTAAAAGACGTGATGAGTCGTTGAGCACGACGAACGGGGTGAGGCTCATCGCCGATTCAATGTGTCCGTATGGAAGCGCCCGGATGTCGTCTGCTGATACCTGTTCTTGCGCCGGGGCCTGGTAACGCTGTACGATTGCCGTCACGGTACCATCCCCAGCAACGTACGCAACCGTGGATCGGCAGAACGTGCACTGAATGGTCACCGAACCCGCCGCACTTTCCACGGCAAAGGTGCCGGCTGCGTCGGTCAGGACCGAGGCAGCGCCCGCTTGGATGCTGGCGCCTGCAATGGGATTGCCGAGTTGGTCTCGGATGGCCCCGGTGATGAGCGGCACCTGCGGCGCGGCCGCAAGCAGCCAAGGCAGGCACGATAGAACATACCAGCGTTTCACGGATTATTCAGAGGTTCGGTTATACTGAAGATAATGTCAAGGCGCATCCTCCGTTCATGGCTGTACCCTCTGCTCGCGGCGCTGGCGATTAGCTTCTCGGTGCTCGGCTTTGCTGGTGCCAGCTCGATCGAGCACGCGCTTGACGGTGGCCTAACGGCGTCCGCGCCCCCGGCGCTGCTCGGACCAATCACCGAAAGCGGCCGTACGGGGTGGGCCTGCAAGCCGGAGAAAGCTGCTTCGGCGAAGGCTGCGGCCGACGCCGAACTGCCGAGCGCCGATACGCCCTGATCATGCGGGCTTACGGAGCGGCCTGGACATTCGCGATTTTGCTTGCCGCAGCCGTACCCGGCCCGGGACGAGCGCAGGAGTATGCGACCCCGCTGCCCGCGCCCCGGACGACGTCGATTCCAATGCTTCACGGAATCGCGCAAGCGCGTGAAGTCCACGAACGCTTTTCGCGTGGTCTTGCAGCGCAGCAACGCTCGGATTGGGCAACCGCAGCGGCGGAATTCGAGCGAATCGTGCAGTTGCATCCGGACGAACCGCAATATTCGACGGCGCAATACGATCTTGGACTCGCATACGCGAACCTGCACCGCCTTGACGAAGCCGCACGGGCGTTCAGCAATGCGCTTGCGGCAGATCCCGGCTTCTTAGCAGCTATGGCAAACCTCATTGCCGTGGACTTAGCTCGGGGAGATATCGCAGCGGCACGGCGGATCGCCGATCGATTCGTAGCCGCCGCGCCCGATTCGGCGCGCGCGCTCTACTCGCGCGGTATCATCGCGCTACAGAGTGCAGATTATGCAGTTGCCCGAGGCGATTTCTCGCAACTGCTGCGAAACGACCCGCAATACGCGGTGGGCCATTACGACCTTGGCGTCGCTGAAACGCGCTTGGGTAATCTAGCGGCGGCCGAACGCGAATTTAGTTCCGCGCTCGCCCTTGCCCCGGCTTACGCCCGAGCCCGCTTCGCCTTAGGCGCGGTGTTGCTCAAAGAGGGAAGACGTTCTGCCGCGCGCGACGCATTTGCGCGCGTCGCGGCCGATCCAAACGGGGACCCGGCGTTGCAGAACCTCGCGCTCGCGATGCGCGACGCAATTCACGCACCATAACGGCTTCAAGCTTTTTTCATTTTTGCCTCATACGGTCTTGGTGACGCAATAACGTCAGGAGGCCCTATGAATCAAAAAATGCCTGCACTGGTTTTCGCGCTCTCCGGCACGCTGGTCGCATGCGGCGGCGGCGGCAGCAGCCCGGTTCCAGGGGGCGGCGGCGGAGGCGGCGGACCAACGCCTACACCTGCGCCCGTCTCTGCAAACACCATAGGCGAGGCGTTGCCCACCGGAATGGGAACCGTGACGACATCGTTCGGCGTGGTCGGCGGTTTTACACAAAAGTCGCTCTCGCAAGTAATGGCCTTTCCGCCCGGAACAAAGGTAACCATTAAGAATCTCGCGCCCTCGACACCGCATACGCTCAATGTGCTGAGCACAACCGGTTTTCCGGCCAATCCAGCACTCTCCACCACGGCTGCCGGCGGTTCTACGCTGGGTACCGGCTTTGCAAGCGGTACGATCGCCCCGGGAGGCAGCATAACGGTAACCCTAAGCAATCCCTGCACATTCTTCATCGGTTGCGCGTTTCATTAC
>DASRSF010000194.1:0-15219 GCA_035656615.1 Vulcanimicrobiaceae bacterium
AGATTGTCTACATGCGCGCGAAATGCCCCGGCATGCGATCGAAACTTCTCGCGCCGAACGATCTCATCGCTTGCTTCGACGGCATCCAAGTACGCACTGAGCGGCGCCTTGGCGTCCACGAAAATTTTTGCATTCCCCGGAAGCGCGACCGTCAAGTCCGGCCGTCCGCGTTCATCACCGGTATCGAATGTTTGCTGTTCGTCGTAATCGCAATAGGCTTCCATGCCCGCCAGCTCCACGACCCGGCGCAGCTGCACTTCTCCCCATTTTCCGCGTGCGGTGGGATTGCGAAGGGCCGACGTCAATTGCGTGGCCGCCGTTTCCATTTTGCCGCTGCGCTCGATCAGGCCGGAGATTTGCTCGCGCAGCCCCTCATACGCGCCCACGCGTTCCTTTTCAATCGCCTTCACGAGCTGATCGAATTCGGTCAACTTCTGCTGCACGGGCGAAACGACTGCCGAAAAACGTTCGTTCGCCAGGGCCAAAAACGTATCGCGCTGGCTCTGCGCAATCCGGGCATTGGCCTCGTGCAATTCGTTTTTGAGGCGGTCCGCAACCGCCTCGATGCCTCCGGCTCGCGCATGCGCGAGCGCCCGCATGACGAGCCATGCGGCACACGCTCCGGCGGCGATGCCCGTGAGTAGTGCAACGATGACGGTCAATGCAAACATACATCCGTATTCGCGCTGCGCCCGGCGCAAGGCCTACGAACGCAGCCCGTTTAATCACGGCATGATTAAGGAGGCCTGGATGAATCGCAGCAAGTTTTTGATTTCGTCCGCGTGGGTCGCAGCCGCCGCCAACGCGGCCCCAGCAGCTGCCCAGGGTGCCGTCCCGGGGGGTTCGCGATTTGTTGAACGCAAAAGCGACTTCGATGAAGCGGAATTTGCGCGCATCGTAGGGCGACCCGCTGATGTCCGGCAACTCTGGGAGATGGTTGCTTTCAAACCGCAGGTTTTCAATAACATCAAAAATTCCCTGAATGGGCTGCGCTTCGGATTCGGTTATGCACCTGACCGTATCGCGCTGGCGGTCTGTCCGCACGGTCCGTCCAGTGCGTTCACCTACACCGACGACGTGTGGACGAAGTACCGTATCGGTGAATTCTACAAACTGACGGACGCAAAGAGCAATCCGGTGACGAGCAACATTTTCTTGAAGCCGGCAAAACCGTTATCGAACAGCAACGATCCGGATGACCCCAGCGGCGTTCTTCAAGATGCGTCGATTCAAACGTTGCAAAGCCGCGGCGTCATCTTTCTAACCTGTCATACGGCAGTCGAAGAGCAGGCGCGCGCGCTCGTTGCGGCAGGCAACGCGCCCGCGGGAACTACCGCAGCTCAAGTCGCAGACGACATTCTGACCCATCTCATACCCGGTACGCACGTGGTTCCGGCGATGGTAGCCGCCATTGCGGTGCTGCAGCAACGCTTTCATTACACGTACATTACCTTGGCGTTGTAGCGTGCGCGCAGTTGCGACCGTAGCGCTGATTGCGCTTACGGCGTGCGCGTCGGGCGGCGCCTATCGCGCTGCGCCGCGTCCGCGAGCGACCGGCGCCGCCGCCGAGATGGCGGCGTACGGACGCGAATTAATTCTGCACACCCGCAAACATTTGCGCCCGTACGTCACGGCAAACATGGATTGCGCGGCATGCCATGTGAACGCCGGCACGAAAGCCCGGGGCGGCAGTTTTGTCGGAATCGCCGCGGAGTTTCCACAGTGGAACAAGCGCGCTCACCGGGTCATTGCATTGCAAGACCGGTTGGCGGAGTGCTTTTTGTATAGCATGAACGGACACCCGCCCTCGTACTACAGCCGGGAGATGCTCGCCATGGTTGCGTACATTACGGATCTCTCGCGCGGCATTCCGATGGGCAGCGGCCCCGATCCCCGCTACCGGCTCGCGCAAATCACGCCGCCCAAACCGGTCGACATCCCAAGCGGAGCGCATCTGTACGCGCAAAAATGCATCCATTGTCACGGCGCGGGAGGCGCCGGAAACAATACCTATCCGCCGCTCTGGGGCCAGCGATCGTTCAACGCCGGAGCAGGCATGCATCGCCTGGAAACGATGGCTTCGTTCATTCGTTACAACATGCCGCGTAACGCGCCGGGAACGCTTACGGATCAGCAATCATTTGATATTGCGGCGTTCGTTCTGCGCCACAAACGACCAACGTTTCAGGGCGCGCGCCAGGTGACGTTTCCCGGAGAACCAGCTCGCTACTTTTAATTAACAACGTGCTTGCCGGACTTTTGCTTTGTGTCGCGGTAGCACTGGGCGCACTCGTATTCGGTCACCTGGCTCCGCTCGTCGGGGCTCCCGTTTTTGCGCTGGTTTTGGGCGCGGTGGTCGCCTCGATGCGGCCACCCGGAGAAGCATTTTCCCCCGGAATCCGGTTCGCCGGCAAAGAGCTCTTGCAACTCGCGATCGTTTTACTGGGCGCGACGCTCTCGCTTGGAGAGATCGCGCGTATGGGACTGCATTCGCTTCCCGTATTGCTGGGAACCGCGATCATCACGCTGGCCGCAGCGTACGTTTTCGGAAGAATGCTGGGAATCGACCGGGATCTGCGGCGCCTGCTCGGCGTGGGCACAACGGTTTGCGGCGGTTCGGCCATCGTTGCTTTGGCGGGCGTTATCGACGTCGACCAAGCAGACGTCGCATACGCGATCTCCACCGTATTTCTTTTCAATATTGCGGCCGTTTTGACGTTTCCGTGGATCGGGCATGCGCTGGGCCTTTCCGCGCACGCCTTCGGTTTGTGGGCGGGTACGGCGATCAACGATACGTCGTCCGTCGTCGCGGCGGGATACGCGTTCGGCCACGGTGCGGCAAGCGAGGCGATAATCGTCAAACTTACGCGTACGACGCTCATCATTCCGCTGGTCATGTTCTATGCCGGAAAACGGCTTTTGTCCGCGCGCACCGATACGGCGGTGCGGTGGGCCGCAGTCATTCCGTGGTTCATCTTGTGGTTCGTGCTGGCTGCGGTCCTCAACACGCTGCGCGTTATTCCGCAAAGTGCGCACGCGCCGCTATCGACCGCGGCGCTTTTTTTGATCGTCCTCGCGTTGGCGGGCGTCGGGCTTTCGACGAACCTGTCCGCCATACGCGCCGTCGGCCTTCGCCCGCTGGTCCTGGGGGGTGTGCTGTGGATCGTTATCGCGTGCAGCAGCTTGATAATTGCTCGCGCCGCACACCTTTCTTGAAGGATGCGCAGCGCGACCGGGCAGCGGCCCGCGTGGCGGTTTGTTGCTGAGTATGCGAGCGCGCCACTCTCGGCGAGACTGGTTATACCCCGCTCGGACCCTCTTGGAAACTCATTGTCACATAATGCCGGAACTGCGCAGCCAAATGAGGCTGGTAACGGCCCGGTTCCCAAAGTAACCCGATGCTGCGCCGGCAGAGCGGCTCGGTGATGTGGATTTGCGGCGGCGCGGTTTCACCGCGCGAGCCGTCGCGAGGAATGATGGCCACGCCCAAACCCACGGCCACCAGTCCGCGCAGCGTTGCGATCTCTTCACCTTCGAACGCAATCTTCGGCACGAAGCCGGCTTGCGCGCAAAACTGGTCCGTCAGATCGCGCAAGCCGAATCCGGGGCGCAAACAGACGAACGGATCTTCGCGGAGTTCCGCCAAGCGCACGTTCTTGCGTTTTGCAAACCGGTGATCGTGCGGAACGGTCAAGAGCAGTTCTTCCGATGCGAGCTCGATCGTTTCAACGCGTTCGGTCGAGGCCGGAATCGGAGAAACGAGCGCAAGATCCACTTCGCCGCGCAGCAGGTCCTCAAGGATAATGTGCGAGGCGTTTTGGCGCAATTGGAAACGCGCGCGCGGATGCTGCTGACGAAAGCCCGCAATGAGATCGGGTACGATGCGCGTGCCGAGTGCATGCGCGAAACCGAACGCGACGATTCCCGCGTCGCGGTCGGATAATTCCACCAGTTCGCGCCTGCCTTGTTCCAGCGCGGCGAGTGCGCGCTCGACGTGCCGCAAAAATGCCTGTCCGTACCGGTTGAGCCGAACAGAGCGCCCACGATGATCGAACAGGGCAACGCCGAGCTCGCGCTCCAGCCGCGCGACGGCGCGACTGAGGGCCGGCTGCGTTATCCGTAGTTCGCCGGCCGCTTCGGTGACGTGCTGCGTCCGAGCCACGACCCGGAAGTACTCCAACTGCTGAAGTTCCATACGCGCCTGTTTCATGCCTTGGAGAGCATAAATCTTGCTTCTAACAGGCATTGGAGGGCACGGCCCGGGGGACTACAATGGAAAGGTCTCGCATCACCCCGTGAGGAGAAACGCGCGCGTGCCCGATACCCTGGTTCAGGTGACCTTGCCCGAAATGGGCGAATCCGTGACCGAAGGCTCCATTGTCGAGTGGCGCAAGCGTGTGGGTGATTTCGTAGCCGAGGGAGAGCCGCTGGTCGAGGTGACCACCGACAAGGTCGACGTCGAAGTTCCGGCTTCCGTTTCCGGAGTTATCCGCCAAATTCTGGCCGGCGAGGGCGTCACGGTGGGTGTTGGTGCGGTTCTGGCCGAGATCGACACGTCGGCCGCGCAGAACGGCGCCGGCGTTGCCGGCGGCAACGGCGCAGCGCCACCGGCCGACGCGCCTAGTCCAGAACCAAAGATCGTCGTCGTCACCTTACCCGAGATGGGGGAGTCCGTTACCGAAGGCTCGATCGTCGAATGGCAAAAGCACGTGGGCGACCGCGTGCAGGAAGGCGACCCGCTCGTCAATGTGACGACCGACAAGGTCGACGTCGAAGTGCCTGCGACCGCTGCCGGTGTCGTTACCAAAATTTTGGCCGCCGAAGGCGCCATCGTCGCGGTCGGGGCACCGCTGGCCGAAATTGACGCAAACGCCGCGCCCGCCGCAACGGCCGACGTAGCCAAAGCGCCTCCGGCGCCTGCGAAGGCCGCGCCACGGGAGCCTGCCAAAGCTGCGCCTGCTTCCACCACAGCTGCGCCTGCATCCACCACAGCTGAAGCGCCCGCGCCCGCAAGCGCACGTGCGCGCCGCTTGGCGCGCAAACTCGACATCGACGTGAATCGCGTGCGCGGCAGCGGACCTGCGGGATTGATTCTGCATCAGGACGTCGCCGCGCAAGGGCCTGCGTTGGCAGCCCAACCTCGTGCAACCGCGCTCGCGAGCGCGCCTGCGCTGCCGCCGGTCTCCGCGAATGCGCACGTAAGCGTTCTCAAGGGCCCCGCTGCTGCACTCGCGGGTTACATGGAACAGAGTCTGACCATTCCGACAGCGACCAGCTTTCGTACGCTTTCGGTGGACGAACTGGATGCGCGCCGCAAAGCGTTGAACGCCGCGATCAAAAGCGCCGGCCGTCCGGAAAAGATTTCGTTCACTCATCTCATTGCGTACGCGATCGTGCAGGCAGCCCGGGAACTGCCCTTTATTACGCACTCGTTCCGGCGCGACGAAGAGGGCAAACCGCAACGCGTCGAGCCCGGCGTCCATCTGGGTTTGGCCGTGGATGCGCAGCGCAAAGACGGCAGCCGGTTCTTGATCGTTCCGGTCATTCGCAACGCAGCCGATCTCGATTTCGCGCAATTCCGCGCGAATTACGAAACGCTCGTCGAGCGCGCGCGAGAGAATAAATTAACGGCGGACGAATTACAAGGTGCGTCATTTACGCTGACCAATCCCGGCGGCATCGGAACGTCGGCATCAGTGCCGCGTCTCATGGCGGGACAAGGCGCAATCCTGGCAGCCGGTGCAATCGGTTATCCGCCCGGTTTCTCGCATGCGAGCGAAACGGCACTTCGGTCATTTGGCGTCGGAAAAATCATGCAGATGACCTCGACATACGATCATCGCGTGATCCAAGGCGCGCAATCCGGCGAGTTTTTGCGCCGGGTCGATGAATTGCTGCAGGGCGCCGACCGTTTTTATGAGCGCGTAGCCGAAACACTCGGCGTAACCGTGCAAGCCGCTCCGCCGGCCGCATTTGAACGCCAGAGTCCCGTTCGAACGGGAGAGCAGCAAACGCCGCCCCCGTCCGATGAAATGCTTCGCGCCGTCGCTGCCGGAATGGCGATTGTCGCGGCGTACCGCACCCATGGTCATTTGGCCGCAAATCTGGATCCGCTCGGCACGCCTCCAATCGGTGATCCCTCGTTGGAGCCATCGAATTGGGGGCTCACGCCTGCGTTGCAATCCGCCATTCCGGCTTCCGTCCTGCGGGTCAAGGTGCCCGGCAATACCCTGGCCGACGTGTTACCGCGCTTACGCGAGACGTACAGCTCCACCATTGCGTACGAAGTCGAACATATTTCCAACACGGAACAGCGCGAATGGCTGCGCGACGTCATCGAATCCGGGAAGCATCGCGTTGTTCTGAGCAAGGAGCAGCAGATCGACCTGCTGCGCCGCCTTACGCGCGTGGAAACCTTCGAACGCTACCTTCGAAAAACGTTTCTCGGGCAGAAGACGTTTTCCGGCGAAGGCTTGGACGTCATGGTGCCGATGCTCGAAGAGATCCTCGAGCTTCTCGCGCACGACGGTACGTCGAATGCCGTGCTCGGCATGGCGCATCGCGGCCGCTTGGCGACGATCGCGCACGCCGTCAACATGCCGTATGAAGAAATTTTAGCGGAGTTCGAAGCGGCGCACGAACGCGGCGAAGTGCGCGGTGACGACGTGACGGGTGACGTGAAATACCACCATGGCGCGAGCGGTACATATTCTTGTGCAGACGGTGCGTCGATCGCGGTAACGCTTGCGAACAACCCCAGCCATTTGGAGGCCGTCGATCCGGTCGTCGAAGGAACCGCGCGTGCGTTGCAGACCGATCACGGCTCGCCCCTCGCCGTTCAGAACTTGAAGAACGCCGCGGCGATTTTAATTCACGGCGACGCCGCCTTCATCGGACAAGGCATCGTTGCGGAAGTTCTCAATCTTCAGTCACTGCCGGGCTACGCGACGGGCGGGACGGTTCACGTGATCGCCAACAATCAAGTCGGTTTTACGACCGACCCGCGCGACGGGCGCTCAACGCGGTATGCCTCGGATCTCGCCAAAGGCTTCGACGTACCGATTATTCACGTGAATGCGGACGACGTTGACGCGTGCATCAGTGCGGCGCATTTGGCGTACGAGTTTCGCAAGCAGTTCGGTCGCGACGTGGTGGTCGATCTCATCGGCTACCGCCGTTTCGGTCACAACGAGCAGGACGAACCGGCGTACACGCAACCCGGCATGTACGAGCGCATCAAAAACCATCCCTCGGCCCGCGAACTTTTTGCCAACAAACTGATTGCACAAGGCGTTTTATCCAAAGAAGCTGCGGACGAGCTCGTAGCCGAGGCGACGACGCGGCTGCAGGAAGCGCACCGTTCGGTTAAAGGAAAGCACGATATCGCCGGGATGCTGGCAAAACTCGCGCAGAACGGCCGGCAGTCGATTGCGCTGCCGAAGGTCAGCCGCGATGAATTGATCGCCTGGAGCGACGAGCTGATTACCGTTGCCGCGGACTTTACGGTAAACAAGAAGCTGAAGACGCAGTTGGATCGCCGCGCGGCGGCAATTCACGAGCGCGGCGTTCTGGACTGGGGAATGGCGGAAGCGCTCGCGTTTGCCTCGCTCATCTCACATGGCGTACCGGTACGGCTTACCGGTCAAGATACCGAACGCGGCACGTTCAGCCACCGTCATGACGTGATGCACGACCCGGCTACGGGGCAGGCGTACACGCCGCTCCAGCATCTGCGCAGCGCGCAGGCATCATTTGAAATTTACAACAGCCCGCTTTCCGAATACGCTTGCCTGGGCTTTGAGTACGGCTATAGCGCCTCGGTGCCGAACGCGCTGGTGCTGTGGGAAGCGCAGTTCGGCGACTTCAACAACGGCGCGCAGATCATCATCGACCAATTCATCGTTGCCGGACAAGCGAAGTGGGGGCAAACCGCTCGCCTCACGCTTCTGCTTCCGCACGGGTACGAGGGCATGGGCCCCGAGCATTCCAGTGCGCGGCTGGAACGCTTTCTGCAGCTTGCCGCGGAAGGCAATCTGCGCGTAGCCAACCTTTCGAATGCGACGAATTACTATCACTTGCTGCGTCAGCAGGCCACGATGCCGCAACCGGTTCCGCTGGTGATCATGACGCCCAAGTCGTTGCTGCGCCAGGAATCCGCCGGCGCGCGCATTGACGAGTTGGCCAACGGCAAATTTGCGCCGGTTATCGACGATCCGAACGTTACCGATAAGAGCCAGGTCGAACGCATAATCCTGTGTACCGGCAAAATCTACCACGACCTGGTCTCGCATGAATTGTACGGGCAGCTCAAACACACGGCGATCGTTCGTATCGAGTTGCTCTCACCGCTGCCGTACACCGAGATCAACGACGTCATCGCCACGTACCCGAATGTGAAAAAACTCGTGTGGGTTCAGGAAGAACCGAAAAATATGGGCGCGCGAGCGTATGTGCGCCGCCGCCTCATCGAACGGCAACGCGATCGTCTGGAAATAGATTACGTGGGGCGGCCGTATCGCGCCTCACCGTCCGAGGGATATCCGGGAGCCCATGCGGTCGAACAAGAGCGCCTGCTCAAAGAAGCGCTGCGGGAGTAGCGGTTAGGCCGTGAGCGACCGGTACGAACGCGGTGAGAAACTGCTGCGGCAGATAGACGGCGACAAGGTCGCGGACAACCTCATCGCGCGCTACAACGATCTGGCGCCGGACTTTACGCGGTATCTCGTTGAGTTTGCGTTCGGCGAAATCTATGCCCGGCCCGGAGATCTGCAGCACCGCGAACTTATCGCGATAGCGAGCTTGGCGACGATGGGCGGTTGTGATGCGCAGCTCGAAACGCACGTCCATGGCGCCTTTAACGTCGGCCTGAATGAGGGCCAAATTATTGAAGCGGTAATGACGCTGATTCCGTACGCCGGTTTCCCAAAGGCGCTGAACGCGCTCATGGTCGTTAAAAAAGTGGTCGATAAGCGCGCCGCGCGCTAAAAACTGGTACGCAAGAGTATTTAGATGTTCAGATCGTCCAGCAGTGCGCCGATGGATGGCGCGCTGCGTACGAGTGCGCGGTTCGCCGGCGTAACGAATCCGCGCGCCACCATATTGTCGAACAGCGCGAGCAATTCGTCGTAATACCCGCTCGCATTGAGCAAGCCTACGGGTTTGCGATGGATGCGCAGCTGCGCCCACGTCAGAATCTCGCAAAATTCATCCATCGTTCCAAAGCCGCCCGGAAGCGCGATGAACGCATCGCTCAGATCCGCCATCAGGGCTTTTCGCTCGTGCATGCTTTCAACGACGTGCAGTTTGGTAAGACCCGCGTGCGCAACTTCTTCGGTCGCGAGCGATCCGGGGATGACGCCGATGACTTCACCGCCCGCAGCCAGCGCGGCATCCGCAAGCACGCCCATCAGACCGACGCGGCCGCCGCCGTACACCACTCCGAAACCGCGCTCCGCTAAGGTTCGCGCAACTTCGCCGGTCAGATCGATGTACGTTGAACCATGCCCGGTGTGCGCACCACAGAAAACCCCAACGCGGCGAACATGCATGCATCGCGCTTTGGCGGGGTGCCGCTGCACCGCCTGCCGAACCGCAGGTGCGTGAAGAACCGCGTTCCTGAAGACGGCATCGTGCGCGTTATGCGTGAGCGGCGCCGTGCGAGCACGGTATGCGTGATCACCGGCCTGCCCGCGAGTGAGCTCGAAGAGACCGCAAAAGCGCTCAAGCGTTTATGCGGCACAGGCGGTACGGCAAAGAACGGCGTTGTCGAAATTCAGGGCGACCACCGTGAAAAAATTGTAGCGTTCCTGCAAGCGCAAGGACGCCGAGTAAAAAAAGCCGGCGGTTAAGCGATTTGATCGATGAGTTGCTATGCCAGGACCAGTTGTTCGTCCGGTGTGCCGGCGCGGCGCAGTGCCTCGTGGATCATCTGTTCTTGAATGTCTTTGACGGCCCAGCGCGCTTGCGCGTCCGGTGAAAGTTTGTCGATGGGATCGAAATAGAGAAACGCCTTGCCAGGTTTGACGCTGGGCGCGGCATAGACCGCTATTCCGTTTTCGCGATCGTAGTATTCGTAGCTGTGCACGTCGCGTTTACCGCCGCCGCCCGGCGCGTCGCAAACGAACGTCGGTGAGTTGAAGCCCGCGGTGCTGCCGCGTACGAATTTCTCGATTTCCGTTGCGGTGTGGATGGTGGTTCGCAGTTCTTCCACGCCTTTGACCATATCGTGCATGTACACATAGTATGGATGCACGTTCAAATGACCCAAACGCTTGACGAGCAGCTGCATGCCTTCCGGTGTGTCGTTGACCCCGCGAATGAGCACGGACTGATTGCGCGTAAAGATGCCGCGTTCAAACAGCATGCCCATGGCCCGCTCGGTAATCCACGTAATCTCCGAAGCGGTGTTGAAATGGGTGTGCAGCACGACGTCTTTGCCCAGTCTGCGGCCGCGCTCGACGATAGCCGTGATGGCGTCCAGCCACTCCTTATGCGTAATGATCTTCATCGGCATGATCGCCGGACCTTTGGTTGCAAAGCGCATGCGCCGCACGTGCGGGATGTCCAAAAGCGCGTTGCCGATCAGCTCGATGCTCTTCGGTGGAAGCTGATACGTATCGCCGCCCGAGATGACGATGTCTTCGAGTTCGGGGCGCTCGCTGATGTACTTGAACGCATCTTCCCACTGCTTGGGCGTCTTGGCCAGCGAAGCTTTGTCAACGCTCTCCGTATCGGGACCGATGGCATACGAACGCGTGCAGAATCGGCAGTACACCGGGCAGGTATTCAGCGGCAAAAACAGCGCTTTGTCCACGTAACGGTGCACCAAGCCCGGAACGGGAGCATCATCCTGCTCGTGGAGCGAGTCCAGCGTCAGCCGCGGATGGTCGGGCAATAACGTGCTGCCCACCGGAATGAACTGGCGCCGAATCGGATCGTCGTAGGGGTCGTTCCAGTCGATGAGCGAGAGAGCGTAGGGCGAGACCCGCACGGCCATGGGCGCGAGTGCAAATCCGGATTTTGCATCGGCAATGAATTGCGGCGAGGCAAGATCTTTGATCGCTTCGAGTAGTTCTTCGGGCGTCTTGACGGCATGCTTTTGCTGCCACAGGTGGTCCAGGAATGTCGCTTCGTCGATCTCGCGGTAGGCGGGAATATCGCGCCAAAACTCACCTTGTTTGACGTTCTTGTATTCCAGCGTCTCCGGCCGCACGGGCGGCTTGGTGTGCCCGATCTGGTTCATGTTCTGCTTCCCTCCATCAGTGCACCGAGATCCCCCCGCGTTCGAACGGGGTCGAGAGCACAATCGTCGTTTTCGTGCGCGCCATTCCGGGCACGGCTTTGAGCCGTCCGAGCAGCTCGTCCAAGTGCGCTGTCGAACGGCCAATCACTTTGAGAACGTACGTCTCCTCGCCGGCGACGCTGTGCACTTCAAGCACCTCGGACATTTGCGCGAGCGTTTGCGTGAACTGGGCATACCGGCAATCCGGCGTCGTGTAGCAGCTCACGAATGCGACCAGTTCCAATCCCAAAAGCTTGCTGTCGAGCTGCGCAGAATACCCGCGAACATATCCTTTGCTTTCAAGGCGTTTGACCCGATCGTGCACCGCCGGGGGACGCAAGCCGACGACCGCGCCAAGTTCCGCGAAGGTGGAGCGCGCGTTGCGTTGCAGCGCGTCCAGCAGGCGAAGATCCAGTTCGTCCAGTTCGCCGTTCTCGGCGACGATATTCGTTCGTTTATCCATAAGTCCGAATAAAAATCGGCTCACCAACTATAACACCGCGTATTTATTCGGACAAGGGGTAGGCGAGCGATGAATGCCGCCGCCTTCGCCGAAGGGGCGGCCGATGAGGCTTGCGCACGTTCGTTCGGTTCTTGTTTTGCTGCTGACCGCTTGCTCGTCTGCGGTAGGCCCGAGCGCGCCACGGGAGCCGGGGTCGATCCGTTTCGATCTCGCGGCTGATCCCACAAATTTAAACCCGCTTTTTTTGCATCAGGATGCCGCTTCGGTGGAGCAGCAAGTCGCCCGGTTGGCTTTCGAACCATTCATCGATTTGGACGCGCGCGGCCGCTTGGTGCCCGAGCTGCTTGCCCGAATTCCGTCCGTCGCGAACGGTGATCTTTCAGCGGACGGCCGCACGATCGTGTACCGTCTTCGGCCCAGCGTTCGCTGGAGTGACGGCGTCCCCGTCACCTCCCGGGATGTCATTTGGACCCTGCATGCGATTTTGGATCCCGCCAATCCGGTGCCCTCGCGCGAGGGATATGACCTTATCGATCGCGCGTACGCACGCGACGCGCACACCGTAGTCTTTCATTTGCGGCGTGCCTGGGCGCCGGCCGTCACAACATTTTTCTCCTACGGTTTCCGCCCACAGTTCGTACTCCCGCAGCATGTGCTGCAAACGCAAAAACCTCTATCGCAGGCCGCATTCAACGCCGATCCGAGCGTCGGCGACGGCCCATTCGTGTTCGTTTCCTGGCATCGCGGCGAATCGCTGCGCTATCGCGCGAACACTAGGTATTGGCGCGGCGCTCCGAAAAACTCCGTACTGGACATTCGCGTTATTCCGGACCCGCAGACGAACCTGGTGATGCTGCGCAGCGGGCAACTGGATTGGAATTTGATTGCGCCCGTTCAGCAAGCAACGCTTGCCGGCACGCGCGGCATCGCTGTTATGAGCGTGCCCACCGCGGTCGTTGCCGGATTGGTTTTGAATTTGCAGCATGCGCCCCTGAATGACCCGCGCGTGCGGCGCGCGCTCGCCATGTCCATCGATCGGCCCCAAATAAGCCGCAAGATCACGCTTGGGCGTTATCCCGTAACGAATATGCTGCAGCCGCAGTTCTCGTGGGCGTATGATTCGACCGTGCGCGAACCGGCGTTTGATGTTGGCGCAGCGGATGCATTGCTTGATGCGGCGGGATGGAAGCGCGGTGCCGGCGGCATGCGCGTAAAGGACGGCCACCCGTTGTCGCTGGTGTACGTGCAATTTCCCGAATCGATGACCGGCGTTCGCGTTGCAACCGCGGTGCAAGCGCAGCTTCGAATGCGCGGCATCGCCCTCGAAGTGAAATCGATCAGTAACGCGCAGCTGTTTCTGCCCTCCTCGCGCGGCGGTACGCTGGCTGCGGGCAACTTTGACTTGGCGTACGTTCCATTTACGATGGGCTCGGACCCGGACGATTCATCCGTGCTCACATGCGGGGCGCCTTCGAACTACATGCGCTATTGTAACGCGCAGGTTGATCGCCTGGAGAAGCGGGCGTTGCTTTCGCCCTCGCAGACCGAGCGTAAGGCGTTATACGCCCGCATCGCGCGTTTGGTAGCTGCCGACGTGCCAATCATCTATTTGTTCAACGCCGATTATTTGTATGCGTACCGCACGCAATTGCGGGGGTTCGGCCCGAACGCGTTCCTGCCGACGTGGAATGCAGCGGACTGGCGTCTTTAGAGGCGAAGAATGGCGGATGATTCGGGACGTCATCAGTTTCATACTGGGGAACATCCAGATTCCGCTCTTACTCCTGGCCTGCTGCACCACGGCAGCCAAAGTGCGCCGGGCCTCGGGCCGGCATGAAATCGTCACATTCGCCTATGTGCTCTGGGGAGAAGTGGTGTTTTATTGCCTGGGGCTGGGGTTTGTGTATGCGTGGTATTTCCATGCGTTTCTAGCGGCCTATACGGCGCCGTTCATCGGCTGGCAGCCCAGTCCGTTTGAATGGGAGCTGGCATGGGCCGAGCTCGGGATAGCCGTCGTCGCGCTGGCGTCATTATGGCGGGGTTACGAAATGCGGTTGGCCGCATCGCTCGCGTACGCGATCTTTTCGTTCGGTGCAGCAGCCCAGCATATCCAGCAAATGCTTGCGGCGCATAATTACGCCCCTGGGAATGCCGGTGCGGTGCTCTGGTTCGGAGATATCGCCTTACCAATCGCGGTGCTCCTGCTCGCTGTAGCTTCGCGCGACGCGTATGAACGAACGGCATTGCGCCGGGTGCGGGGCTAGTACGTGTCCCAGTTCTCCGCGTTCACCGGATACTGGAGCATATTGCGTGCAAAGCCGTGTACTTGCGTGCCTGCCGCGTCATACCACGCAAGATAGTACAGCGGCACGACGGGGATCGCTTCTCCGACGAGCCGCTGCATCTGCGCGAAATCGGCCCGGCGCTGCGCCACATGAGCGGTGGTCGCTTGTTGAGCGAATGCCCGCTCGAAACGAGCATCGCAGTAACGCGAGATATTATCGCCGTTGGGCGTGGCTTGCGCGCATGTAAAGACGATTGATTGTTCAGGGTCGGCGCCGCCTAGCCACCCGTCGATCGAAAGCGTAAAGCGCGCGTTTCGGATGGGTCCGTCCGGTGCATTGAAGAGGCTGGTCGGATACTTCTTGATAGTGACGTGAATTCCGGAAATGCCGAGTTGTTGCTGCACTGCGGTTGCAATGCGCGACCACATCGGATTTTCCGCAGTAATGACGAGCGTACCATCAATGGTTGCGCCTCGAAGCAGCCGCCGCGCGGCCGCCGCGTCGTGCGGATGCGATGCAAGCGGAATATACCAGGGCGACATCACCGGCGCAAGAAACGATCCCGCAATCTCGTACGGGGCATAGAGTTTGTGCAATTCGCCCGGATTCAAGGCCGCTGCTACTGCTCGCCGAAACCGAAGCTGCGATCCGGGGCCCGAAAGCGTTTGAACGCTGATCCATTCCGTACCGTTTTCCTGCGTACGCACTACGCGTATTCCCCGCGTTGCGCGCGCTTGATCGATCATTTGCGGCGTCGTAAGTGCGGCGACGTCGACCTCATGAGTGCGCAGCGCCACGAACGCCGTATTTCCGTCGGGAATCATCCGGAGCTCGACCCGCGCAAGGCGCGGTCTGGGCGAAAAATAGGGGTTGGGTGTAAGGATGATGCGGTCGCCCCGATACCAGTGCATAACGCGGAACGGCCCGGTTCCGAACGCGTGCTCTTCCCAGGCGGCATGGCGTAACTGCGTGTCGTGAAATGCGTGCGCCGGTAATATACCGAAGGCAAAGTCGGACTGCGAAAACAGGTCGCTTACCGCGGCGTTCCAGCGCCGCGCCAACGTGACTACCACGGTGTATGGATCCGGCGTACGCAACGTCCGGATGCGCCGGTACGCGTCCGAAGAAAGCACGCTGTTTCGTGGATCCAGAATCGCCCGGTACGTGAAAGCCACGTCATCGGAACGCAG
>DASRSF010000195.1:0-6987 GCA_035656615.1 Vulcanimicrobiaceae bacterium
GTATTAGCGCCCCCGGAGACGTCACTTTTGGGCCATCCGGCGATTTCTATGTGACAAATACCACAGGCGGCCCTCAAAACAGCGGCACCGTCGAGCTTTTTGCGCGTGGATCGACGGGAAACGCAAGTCCGGTGAGCATCATTGAAGGCGACAACACGGCTTTGAACCAACCCACGACGTCGATGCTCGATGACAACGGCAATATCTATGTCATAAACCAGGGCAATAGTAGCCTTACAATTTACCGAGCAAAAGCCAACGGTAATGTCGCGCCAACGAGAACAATCGGCGGCGATAATACGCAAATGGACGAGCCCGAAGCCCTTGTGATGGATCAGGCTGGAAACCTTTACGTGACGCAAGCACTCAGCAACGCCGTGACGGTCTATGGCCCGCAAGCAGACGGCAATGCTGCCCCCTTGGCTGTACTAGCGGGGAGCAATACAGGACTAAATGGTCCTACGGGTGCGGCGCTCGACGCAAGCGGCAATCTTTGGATCGCGAACTATTACGGTCAAGACCTCCTGGAATTCGCACGGGGCGCGAGCGGAAACGTAAGTCCCATAAACACGATTAGCGGTGGAGATCTTGCGGGTCAGCCGACCGATGTCGGGATTGACGAGTCGGGGAACATTTACGTAACTATTCCATCCAGCAACATCATCGACGTTTTTGCCGCAAACGCAACCGGTTCGGCCACTCCGGTGCGTAGGATTTCCGGGAGTAACACGAGTCTCAATTTCCCGGTCGCTATGGCCGTCGGCCCGTTCTCCGGTCAGTGACGGGGCTTGATCGTACGCTAGAATCGCAGTTAAAGAGCCTTCGCGGAACCGTGTTCCGACGGGGCTCTTTTGCTGCAAATTCGGGGCGATGGTTTAGCGCGCCGGCAATACCGTTAAGCGCGCCTGCCCGTCAGGTTGCTCGTCATATAAAATCTCGCACGCGCACTTCGTTAGCCCGCCGTGCGCGGACAATGCTCCATTCACCAACCGAACCGCCTGTGCCGACAGTGCGACGGTCTTTTGCCAGGTATATGTAGCATGGGCGTAATCCGGCGCGCCGTTTTGCTGAGGAATATTCGTCAGCTCGGCCGTGCGGGAAATAAGGAGCGGCTGTTTTGCCGCAGCCAGCGCGGGAATTTCAGCTAGGTGACCGCGATCTATCAACACTGCATTGCCCCGAGCTAGTGCTTCCGCCTCGAGCGCGGCTTTTGGAAATCCGCCGAGGATGATGATCCTGTGCGTGCGGGCGAGATTCTGTAGCACGCTCGCAGCCGGCGTTACGTTTTGCATTGCCGCGCGCACCGTCTGAATTGCGGCGCTGGTCTGCGGGTGCGCGGGATCGGCTCGGGCGATCACTTGTTCGTTTGCTACCGACCAGCGCGTTACGGGGCCGCCCAGATTCGGCGTAGGCGGGGCGCCCTGCGCGACGGCGGAGTTCGCGACGATCGTAAAGCTTTGCAACCCCCCGTTGCCGTTAGCGTAGATCAGCATAACGGTATCCGGACGGTTCATGGGCCAAAACGCCATCGCCCATATCTTCATGCTCGCCGGGAGGCCGACGGGATAGACGAACGGCACGACCGTGCGCGCGGCAATCGATCGAAATTCTGACGAAGTTGGATAATGTAGGGTTGCCATTGATTCGATGCGTACCGCTGCCGTCTGTCCGGAGAGCCAGATACGTATACCGTCGAAAGCCCTTTGCGCGAAACCGGTGCCGGTAGCTGCAATGAGCAATACCACAAGCGCCGTTACGCCAGAAAGCCGCAGCCGGTCAACGGCGGTAGCGCGCCGCGACCGCTCGGCGATCCCCTGAATATCCAGTGCCGGCACCGAAATATGTTCCTTCGCCCAGTGCGCTGCATCTGAAAAATCTTTAGGCATGTGTGCTCTCCCTGGTTTGGAGCGGTTCATATTCTTTAAGTATGTCACGCAAGCGATCGCGCGCGCGATTCAGGCGCGTGCGCACCGTCGTATCGGGGACGTTCAGCGCAAGCGCAATATCGGACGTTTTCAGATCGTAGAAATAAAAGAGCACAACAGCATCGCGCATCTCGGAGGACAACTGATCCAACGCGTTCCAAACATCAAGTGAGGTCGAGTCTGCCGTGTCCGTAAAACGCTCTACGGTTTCGTCGTGCCGCCGGTACTTACGTCGAATACGGGCGATCTCTCGCATTGCCGTGCGGTAGAACCACGCGTCGAATGCGGCGGGCGAGCGTACGGAGCGAATTTTGCGGTGCAAGATAACGCATATCTCCTGCGCTGCATCTTGAGCCAGCGTGCGGTCCCCGAGCGTAGCCGCGGCGAGGCGAAAACACGCCGGCCAAACGTCGGCAATAACACGCTCCGCAGCACCGCCGACGCCGAGCACGGCTTCTTGGATCGACGACTCTGAGGCCCAACGGCTCATAGCACCCCCTTTCGACCTTCCTATGAAGAAAGAGACGCCGAGGGCCTTAAATGTTCCGCGTATGCACGGAACGTCACGCCTTTGCCCATCAGGCCGTTCGCCAGGATCTCAGCGAACCCGAGGAGCTCGTCTCTCGCCGAAGCGCCCTTGTGCTGGTTTTGCGGCGTATCGCAAACTGGCCTATTATAAGAAGCACGACCCTCGCAATAAAAGTATCGATTAGCCGTTGTCGCGTCGGCGGTGGGCAGCCGCCATTCGGCGCGCCGAAATCGGAGAACGGACCATGAATATCAATAGACGTCACTTTGTCAGCGCCTCGGTGGCAGCGGCGACGGCGGGTCAGCTGGCGTTGCTCGTCAATGCGAAAAAGGCGGTAGCGATGACGAAAGTTGCAGAGCAGACGCGCGATGCTACGAGCATACGTACCTTTAGCGCCAACGTTCCGGAAGCGACGCTGACAGAGATGCGCAGGCGCATCTCTGCAACGATTTGGCCCGATCGCGAGACGGTCGCCGATACCTCGCAGGGCGTTCCGCTCGCGATGATGCAAGATTTAGCGCGCTATTGGGCGACGGGCTACGACTGGAGGAAGTGCGAAACAACGTTGAACGCGCTTCCTCAATTCTTAACCGAGATCGACGGACTGGACATTCACTTCATCCACGTTCGCTCAAAACATGCGAACGCGCTGCCTTTGATCGTGACGCACGGGTGGCCCGGCTCGATTATCGAGCAGCTAAAGATCATCGAGCCGCTGTCAGATCCGACGGCGCATGGCGGCAGCGCATCGGACGCCTTCCACATCGTCATTCCATCGATACCGGGCTATGGCTTTACGGAAAAGCCGCGCGTGACAGGCTGGGACACCGCACGCACCGCGCACGCATGGGCAGTACTCATGAATCGCCTCGGGTATACGCATTTCGTTGCGCAAGGCGGTGACCTGGGCTCCGTCGTTACCACACTGATGGGAGAACAAGCACCGCAGGGTCTACTGGGCATTCACACCAGCCTGCCGGCAACCGTTCCGCCCAACCTTGCAAAAGCGTTGGCCTGCGGGGATCCTGCGCCGAACGGTCTTTTAGCGGACGAACTCCGCGCGTACCAACAATTGCAAGCCCTTTATGGCAAGCATTTCGCCTACGCCGCTTTTATGCGGCAGCGACCGCAAACGCTTTATGGTTTGGCGGATTCGCCGGTTGCTTTAGCGGCCTGGCTTTTGGACCACGGCGACGGCAACGGCCAACCGGCATCCGCGGTAGTTTCGGCAGTGTACGGGCATACCGTCGATGGATACACGGCGGGTGCGTTGACGCGGGACGACGTCCTCGACAACATTACGCTTTACTGGGTAACGTCCACCGGGATTTCTGCCGCCCGGTCTTATTGGGAAAATAAAGTTAGTCCGATCAATGCTGCCAATGTTGCGATCCCGGCAGCAGTAACAGTCTTCCCCAGTGAAATCTACGAGGCGCCGCGCAGTTGGACCGAGCGTGCGTTTCACAAACTCATCTATTTCCACAAAGCGTCGGCCGGAGGACATTTCGCGGCCTGGGAGCAGCCGCAAATTTTCGCGGAGGAGCTGCGAGCCGGTTTTCGACCGCTGCGCGCGTGAGCGGAGTGGCGACTGAGTGAGCCGCTTTTGCCGATCCTTACGTTGCCGCCAGCGTGAGGCCGGCGGTTGATTCCGGTGCTGCGGCATGCGGCAGGAGTGCCGTTGCGATCGCCGTGTGATGCGCAAGCAGCGAAAGGGCTTTGGTTTCATCCTCGATATACGCGGTGCGGTCGGGCTTTGGCCCGCAGCATAAAAAGCCGACCAGATCGCCGCGCACGGTCATCGGGACGAACAGCATATGCAGGCGTTCATCGGATTCGTCGTCCACCTCGAACGGCTCTTGCCAGCGGCGCAAGCGCAGGGGCACGCCATCGTTAAATCGATAGATGTGCGGAAAACTCACGGCTGCGGCATCGGCACACCGCTCGTACCGGTCGCCGCGATGCACGTAGTACGCAACGCCGAGCGGATCGAGCGCGTGCTTCACCGTCTGCACGCCGAGCTCCATGAGGTCAGCGGCATCCGTTGCCGCATCTGCTTCGCGCGCCACACGGGCGATCTCGGCCAACCCATGTAATCGCTTGCGGAAGAATGCACGCGTTAGCCGTTCCTCCACAAAGCGATGGATGGATCTAGCCGACATGCCGAGGACGAGCACAATCGCCAGCGTGAGCAACTGCGCGGCCAAACCACTCTTGTCATGTGAAAGCCCGAACGACTGCTCGAATACCTTGGCAATTCCCCACTCCGCTGCAACGAACGCACCCACGATAATCAACGAAACCAGCGTGAACACCGTCGCCCGCGAGACCAGAATATTGAGGTCAACCAATCGATGGCGAAGTACCGGATACGCCACGCCGAATGCAAAGAACAATACTGAAACGGCGTTTACGAAATCGCCGTAATGCGTTTGCAGGCTCGTTCCGCCCGCCAGCGCATCAATAGCCGGCGCGGCACTGAAAGCGGTGGCAATAAGCCACATGCCGCCGAGCCAGCGCACTGATGCCGCGTCCTCACGGCTTGCTCGCGAAAACGCATCGAAAATTGCAGCGACAAGTATGAGCGTGAAGGCTAGTGACAGCGCTTCACCCGTGGAACCAAAGACGAGTCCGCCCTGTATCGGATTGACCACGCCGGTTACGACGAATCTTGCGCCCACGTACATTCCGAAAAGGACTATCGCAAATTGCGCCGGGCCGGCCCACGAGAGGGCTGCGCGCACTCGCGTGTGATGAGGCGGGTAGATAGCCAGCAACGAAAGCGCCGACCAGTACGCTGCGGCAGCAAGGAGCGCCGGCAAAAATTTTGTTAAAATTTCCGCGCACCAAGCGTTACCGCACACGAGCGCGCCGCTGAAACAGAGAGCCGCCGCCCCGGAAAAGAACAACACCATCGCAGCCCGGGTGCCGACACGCTGATTGCGCGCCCGCAGCAGCACAAGTATTGCCACGATAAATGCACCCAGCGCGGTTAGTCCGTTGACGAGCTTGTTTATTTGCTGCTGTACGCCAAGCGCTCCCGTGAACGGAACGAACGCGAACCTGATAACGCGAAGGCTGCCATTCGGCTGCACGACATGCTCGCGAACGACCGTTCCAACCGGCCCTGCGTCTTCTCGAACGTACTCATCGCCTTTGTTGGAAAGTACGCGCTGGCCGGCACGCAAGCCGGCGGCGTATGCCGGACCGGACGGATCTGAAAAATACACCCTGGCGTAGGGTGCGCCGGGCGCGAAATTATATCCGCCGTATCCCCACGTAATCGGCAGCACGAGCGTGAGCAACGCCAACGGTATGCCGACGGCAGCGCAGACCAGGACGACACTGCGAAGGCTCATGGACGCCCCCCTTCGTACCGTGAGACTTCGCTTGCTCATCGCGCGTTCCGCCCCGTCGCGCTTACTGTACCGTTAGCGAGATGCGATCCGGGCCAGTCCACTTAATCGCGCAGGCGCCGGCCGAGGCGTTCTGATGCGACAAAATAGCATGCCACGGCCGTGACGTCCCCGTTTGTGGCCAAAAGTCAACCTCGCACGCTGCACCCTCGTCAGTCTGCCGGTACACGGTCAGCGTGCCGCGCGAGCCCGACGGGCAGTCCATCCGGATCGAGGCAGGATCGCTCGGCGAGCGGTGCTCCTGGCAAGCCGAATCGCCATTAACCGAGGCCACGATGCGGTGTGCGCCGGTCGAATCAACGTGAAGATCGGCTAGAGCAAGCGCGGGAGTAAACGCCAGCGCCGGCAGAACGGCGCAGGCAAAAAAAGTTCGTATACTCATGCAAGACCCATACCCATATAAGCGCACGGATGCCTACCAAGCGCCACTACAACCAACAGCCACCGGCGCTGGAGGACCATTGCTCAGACCGGGGCCCGACGCTGGGCTTCGCGGGTCAGGCGCGAGGGTTCGCGGTGGGTTGCGGGGGCATCCGTCTGGAACAGCCCACCGCATGGCGCAGGTAAAAATCGAGGGGAGCACGCTTACGATCAAGCTTTCGTTGCTTGATTCGGTTCTCGCGTTTCATGGGTCGTTCCAGATGCCGCTCTCGCACGTCACCAATGCGTACGTGAGCGACTTCGAAGACCTGGAACTGCAGTACAAATTGGAAGGCACCAATTGGGGCATGATGAAGGCGGCCGGCGTGTTTGCCAACCCGCAGGGCCTAATCTTCGTGGACGTCGGGGGCCAAGGGAATTGCCTGGTGATAGAGACGCGCGGCGAGCGTTTTTCCCGCATCGCGGTGACGCTTGCGGATGACGAAGATCCGAATGTACTCGCGCACGAAATCATGCGCGCTTTGCCGGATAGCGGGCCTGTGGACTAGGCCCGCTTGCTGTTTCTTATTCCTAAGCACGGGTACACCTTGGAGCGTGAATACGTCAGCGAAGCCCGTAAAGCAACCAGGCCCTGACATCCAGGCGTTAGCGGCGAAGATCGACAAACAAATCGACGCGTACATCCGCTACCATGCATTGCAGGGTGAGATCGATTCAACAAACGCAAATTCGTACGACA
>DASRSF010000196.1:0-8984 GCA_035656615.1 Vulcanimicrobiaceae bacterium
CGCGCCGGTAAAGGGACCCGAGGCTCCGTGGAGTTGCGTTATTGCTGTAGAATAGTGCAACGCGGAACCGGATTGTACGGTGGCTCCAGCCGGCAGGGCAGTAAAAAGAAGCCCCGCACATACGGCTAGGCCGCTGATGAAGTGTTTCATGCCTTTACTAACGCGCAACGGGCTCGGAATGTTACTCACATTTTTTCGACACGGAAGCAACTCATTGCTGGCGGCGCTCGCGTCGTTCCGGTTACGCTCGCATACACGGTGGCATACTACGCGGCAACGCGCTCCCTTGCGCTCGGGCTTTCGCTTTTGCTGGGCAACGCTATCGCGATGCTGTACTACGAGTGGGTGCACTACGTCGCGCATATTCCGTACGTCCCGGCGACTGCCGTGGGCCGGTGGATGAAGAAGTATCACTTGCTCCATCATTACCTTAATGAACGCTTGTGGTACGGCGTGACGAATCCGTCGATTGATCTCCTCGCCCGCACATACATGCCGGCCGCGGAGGCCGAGCGCAGCACGCGTACCCGCGTTCTGTACCCGTAGCAAGGATTTTTATGGACCTGACGTTTTCGCCGCTGCTGGGCATCGTCGGCGCCGCCATACTCGGCGGGGCAATCGGGCTTCAGCGGCAATCCGCCGGAAAGGCCGCCGGCTTTCGCACGCATCTTCTCGTGGCCTCGGCCGCGGCCGCATTCACCGCGATCGGCGCGCACTTAAACGATACGCGGATTCCTTCGTATATCGTTGTCGGCATCGGCTTTCTGGGCTCGGGCGCGATTGTGCGTCAAGGTGCGACGACGCAAGGGCTTACTACCGCGGCCTCTATTTGGATGGCGGCAGCCATCGGCATGGCAATGGGCTACCATTCAATCTTCGGCATATCGATCGCGTTATTATGCGCCGTCCTTACCATTAGCGCGCTGATGCTGTCTGATAACGATCTCGGGCGGTTATTCGGCATCCGGCGAAAGGCAAGCTTGCGGGTAACCTGCACGTCGCCCTCACGCACGGCGCAGGAGGTCACTGCGCTCCTTCGCCGCGACGGAATTCGTTTTGATGCTGCCGACATCATGACGGTCGATAGCGAAGGCGGCGAAGAAGTAGCGCAAATACTCTACTACATCAATTTGCCACCAGGACAAGAGGTGGGTGGAATTATTCATGACCTGGCCGCTCTGAGCGGAGTACGCCGCGTCGAATCAAACGAACCCTCAGCCTAAGGGGGCGCTCGGACGCCCACTTAAGCAGACGGCCCTCCATTCGTGCCCCCAGGTGCAAGTTAACGCTGTAGATACTCGGCCAGGGCGTCGACGTATTGGGAGGTGGGCGGCGGTTCGCCGGAGACGCCGCGCCTGCTTTCGATGACGACGCGGCTGGAATGATCGCCGGCCGGAACGACGCTGACCGTGATGCGTTCGGAATTGATGAGTCCGAATGTTGCTTCAATGGTTCCGGATTGCTCGTCTTTTTCGCGGATAATCCCGCCGAGCGTGTTTTGGATGCCTTCGATGCTGCGTTGAAAGGCGACCTGCGCCGGTACGTCTAGCTCAAGGGTCCGCGTGGGATGTAACGCAACGCCGGGCGGCCGGTCGATGCGCAACCATCTTTTAAGAAAGCGCATGTGACGAGCGGATCACATCGGTGTCCATGTACCGGCGCAGAGCCGTGGGAACCGCGATTGAGCCGTCGGCTTGCTGATAATTCTCCATGATTGCCAGCAGCGTACGCCCTACCGCAAGCCCCGAGCCGTTCAGCGTGTGCAGCAGTTCCGGTTTTGCTTTCGAATCCCGGCGAAAACGCGTCTGCCCGCGCCGTGCTTGAAAATCCGTGTCGTTCGAACACGAGCTGATCTCGCGGTAGGTAGCGGCACTGGGCAGCCAGACTTCGATGTCGTATGTCTTGGCTGCGTTGAATGAGGTGTCTCCGGCCGCCAGGGCGACGACACGATACGGCAATTCGAGTTCCGCAAGCAACTCTTCGGCGTCACGGGTGAGCTTTTCCAGCGATTCAAATGACGTTTCGGGAAACGTGTACCACACCAGTTCGACTTTTTCGAACTGATGCTGCCGGATAAGGCCGCGCGTGTCTTTGCCGGCTGCGCCCGCCTCTTTGCGAAAGCATGGCGAATACGCGCAATACTTCAGCGGTAAATCGGCTGCTTCGATAATTTCCTGTCCGTGAAGCGCTGCGAGTGGTACTTCGGCAGTAGGAATCAGAAACAAATCCGCATCTTGGTCGAGAAACATGGCATCGGAGAACTTGGTGAGCTGCCCGGTGGACCACATCGTATTGCGCGAAACCAGCAGCGGCGGAATCACCTCCAGATAGCCCTTGGCATCCGCGCGATCCAGGAAAAATTGGACGATCGCGCGTGAAAGCCGCGCGCCGGCCCCTTTGATGATCGAGAAACGGCTGCCGGACAACTTCGCCGCGCGCTCAAAGTCCAGTATGCCAAGGCGTTCGCCAAGCTCCCAGTGCGGCAACGGCGCAAAGTCGAGGTGCCGCGGCGTACCCCATGTGCGCACGACGACGTTTGCCGAGGCGTCCGCGCCGTCCGGAACCGAATCGTCCAATACGTTTGCGGACTGCGTGAGCAATTCATGAAGGCGCGACTGCGGATTCTCGGGGGCAAGCGCCCGTGCGCGTTCCGCGTCCCGTTCAATTTGTGCGGACAGTTCGTCGAGTTGTGATTTGCGTTCGCGCGCGGCAGCCGCTTTGTCGGCGGCCTTGCCGATTTCAGCCGAGATGCGGTTCTTCTCGCCCTTGGCGTTTTCGGCTTGGGTCAGCGCCGAGCGGTACTGCGCATCCAAGCGCAGAATCTCATCGACAAAGCCATCATCTTGGCCGCGTCGCTGTGCCGAGCGTCGAACGCGATCGGGATCGCGCCGGACAAGTACAATATCCAACATGAAAGTCTCGCGGATTACGCCAGCTAAAAGCGCGCTCCTACCGGGTGCGGGATTCGATACGGGCGCACTGCTTGCGCCTGAGCAAGCGCTCTCGCTCTATTTTGCCTGCGCCGCTCTGCCTGCACCGGCGCTCGAGCGGGTGCCGCTCGCGCTGGCGCGCGGTCGAATTTTGTCCGGCGATGCCGTTGCGGATGTCGATTATCCCGCGGCACCGCGTTCCGCGATGGACGGCTTCGCGTTGCGCTCGGCGGATGCGCCCGGACGGCTTGCGATTGCCGGCGCCGTCGGCATGGGAACCGTTTGGACGGGACCTCTTCCGCCGCGCAGCGCGGTGCGAATTCCAACCGGCGGAGTGCTGCCGCAGGATGCCGATACCGTCGTTCCGATAGAGGACGTCCACGAATCGGATGACTCGATAACCGTGGATCGACCCGTTCCGCCGGGAGACGCGGTAACGCCCGCAGGCTCGGACATGAAGCGTGGCGAGAAGATTTTGCAAAGCGGCCGGCGGATTGGTGCGGCCGAGATGGGCGTTCTCGCGACGCTTGGAATGACATCCGTTCCGGTGTTCCGAGTTCCGGTTGTCGCGGTGATTTCGAGTGGCGATGAGCTCGTTGAAGCCGGCACGCAGCCGCAGCCGGGGCAAATACGCGATTCCAACCGATGGGCCGTAGGTGCGGCCTTGCAATCGTTCGGCCTGGACGCCATGCATCTGCCTACCGCTCCGGACGAGCCCGGGCAGTTGGAAAGCGCGATCCGTGACGGGCTGGCTGCCGCCGACGGCGTGGTACTAACGGGCGGCTCATCGGTGGGCGCAAAAGATCTGACGCCGGCAATCATCGACGGGCTCGGCGAACCGGGAGTGATCGTGCACGGGTTGCGCGTGAAGCCGGGTAAACCGACGGTGCTGGCAAGCATCGGCGGCAAACCGGTTATCGGTTTGCCGGGCAACCCGACATCGGCGCTCATGATTTTGCAGGCGGTCGTGGCGCCGATCCTCGCCCAAATGCTTGGTACGCGATCCCTACCCGCGCAGTTCGAGGCGCGGCTCGATCGCGATCTTCGAAAACGCACCGGCTGGACATGGTTTATACCGGTACGATTCGACGAATCGGCAACCGCGGCGGTCGAGCCGTTAGAAATGCGTTCGAGCATGGTAAGTTTGCTGGCTCGGGCAAACGGGTTCATCACGGTAGATGAGTCGATTGAAGTGTTGGCAGCCGGGGATACGGTACGCGTAACCCGGTTCATGTAAGGAGAAGAGCGAAATGTTTTTGCGTCCGGTAGCCGCGTTTGCATTGCTCGGCGCGCTCATCGCATGCAGCGCGCACGATCAGCGAGCGACGCAGCAAAGCGCGCAATCCGCCTTGACGGCTGCCGCCGTACAGGCAAAGCTTACGGCGACCGACGCCGACGCCGCAACGCAAGTGCATGTCAGTGTTGAGAACGGAGTTGCTACACTACGGGGCGTCGCGCACAGCGATGCAGAACGGCGCGCGTATACGGCGGCTGCGGCAACGGTTTCGGGAGTGAGCCGCGTCGTGGATCGACTGTCGGTTGCGCCCGGTGCGCGTGGACCGCGGGAAACGTTGGCCGACGCGGCCCTGGCGGCGAAAGTCGATGCGAACGTCGCCGCGCAAGCCGGTATCAACGTCACCAACATTCACACCTCGGTGCGTGACGGCGTGGTAACGCTCGACGGCGCAGTAGCTACTCCGGCGCTCAAGGCGACGATTGACGACGCCGCCCGCAAAACCAGCGGCGTGAAAACGGTCATCGACCGCTTGCAGGTGAAACGGTAACGCGGTGAACTCTTCGACCGACGCGCAAACCGCGCAGGCGGAATTTCTTGCGGCTCCGCACATCGAGGCCATCCCGCTTGTCACGCCGTTCATCGGCCCGGAAGAGCTTATGCGCGAGGGCGGTCATCCTTCGCTTCTGCGCCTGGGCGCCAATGAAAGTATGTTCGGTCCCTCTGCGCGCGCGGTCGCGGCGATGGCGGCAGAGCTGCCGCGCATTTCATGGTACGGCGATCCCGAGTCGTTCGACGTGCGGGAGGCGCTGGCGCTGCGTCATGGTTGCTCCATCGATGAGATTTCCGTGGGCGCGGGCATCGACGATTTGATGGGACTGGCGGTGCGTGCATTCATCGCTCCTGGCGGACGCGCGCTGGCGACGCGCGGAACTTATCCGACGTTCAGCTATCACGTTACCGGTTTCGGGGGCGCGCTTGAAACAGTGCCGTACCGACAAGACGGCTTTGTCGACGTCGACGCTTTAATTGAGCGCGCAAAAGCGCTTCGCCCGGGGATTGTATATCTGGCAAATCCCGACAACCCCAGCGGAACTGTGCTGTCCGCCGCGCAGGTTGAGCGGCTCTTTGCAGCGTTACCGCGCGAGTCGCTGCTCTTTCTCGATGAAGCGTACGCGGACTTTGTCGAGGGCGCCAGCGCCCCCGCATCGCAAATTCATCCCCGGCTTGTGCGTGTGCGCACCTTTTCGAAGGCATACGGAATGGCGGGTGCTCGCATCGGATACGCGATCGCGGCCGCGCGCAATGTGCGTACGTTCCAGAAGATTCGCTTGCATTACGGTGTGAACAGAAACGCGCAAATCGGTGCGTTGGCCGCGTTCGCCGACACGGAGTTTCACCGGTACGTCGTACGCGAAGTAGCTGCGGGGCGCGAAGAGTACTATCGGCTGGCGCAGTCCCTGGGGCGCGGAGCGCTTCGATCGGCCGCGAACTTTGTTTGTATCGACTTCGATACCAACGACCGCGCGACCGCGGTGATGAACGCGCTGCTTGCGCGCGGGGTTTTCGTTCGCAAGCCCGGCGCGCCGCCCTTAGACCGCTACGTGCGAGTGTCAGTCGGAACCGCCGCCGAGCGCGCGGAGTTCGGCGCAAGGCTTCGTGCGGTTTTGAACGATTTGCACGCATGAAGTACGCCATCTTCTCCGATATCCACGGGAACTTGGAGTCGCTGCGAGCAGCATTCGATTTGATTGGTGGGGATTATACGGTTCTGTGCTTGGGAGATATCGTGGGGTACGGACCAAATCCGAACGAATGCGTGCGGCTTATTCGCGAGCGGGCGAGCGACGCCGTGTTGGGCAACCATGACCTCGCCGCGATCGATAGCTTCGGCATCGAGTATTTCAATCCGGCGGCACGCACCGCGATCGAGTGGACGCAGAAAGTCATCGAGCCGGACGCGATTGAGTGGTTGAATGGGCTCAGCTACGAAATTCGCTATCCGAATTTTTTAATGGTGCACGGAGCGCCGGTGAATTATTTCGAATACGTACTGGACAAGCGAGTGGCCAAAGCGGCATTCCAACGAACCGACGCTCAACTGATCTTCATCGGGCATACGCATATTGCGGAATACTATGTGCTGGATCCCCAGGGGTCGATCGGGCACGCGCACATGCAACATGGCGGAGAGCTCACGCTCGAAGCCGGGAAACGGTACATTATCGATGTCGGAAGCATTGGGCAGCCGCGTGATTTGAACCCGCGTCCATGCTTTGTGACCTACGACGACGAAGAGCGGCGCGTGCAATGGGTTCGTTACGATTACGCGATCGCCCAAGTGCAGGAAAAGATGGCGCAGGCCGACCTGCCGCCGGCTCTGGCTGCGCGTCTGGATGCCGGACGGTAAGCGCGTGTCGCCGGTAGACGACGGCCGCTGCTTTGCGTGCGGACCCGAAAACGAGATCGGTCTTCACATGCATTTTGAACCCCGCGAGGGCAGGGCAGTTGTTGCCAGCGTGCGGTTGCGCCCGCAATTTCAAGGCTGGCAAGGCATTGCGCACGGCGGTATCGCGCTGGCGTTATTGGACGAGGCGATGGCTCATGCTGCCGGAGCCGCGGGCTACCGCGGCGTGACTGCAACGATGAACGCGCGATTTCGAAAACCCGTGCCGCTCGACGTTCCACTTCAGGTGCAAGGAGAAGTGCGCTGGATCCGCCGGAACGTCTTGGAACTGGCGGCTCGCGTTACTGACCCCTCAGGTGCCGTGCTGCTCGAAGGCGAGGGGCGTTTCGTGGCACAAGGCCGCATCGAGGACGTCGTTGACCGGAGAAATCCGCGTGCCTAAATCCAAAACTGCGCGCGTTGCTCAGAAGGCGGAACAAGCCAGGACTGCCTCGCCGGCCGTCGACAACCGGCGCGCGCGGCATGAGTTTCACATCTTGGAATCAATGGAAGCCGGTATCGCGCTAACCGGCACCGAGATCAAATCTATTCGAGCAGGCGGAATCAGTTTGAGTGAGGCATACGCGCGCGTGCGGGACGGCGAACTGTGGCTGCTCGGAATGCATGTACCGCCGTATAAACAGGGCAGCTTCTCCAACGTCGAGCCCAACCGCCCGCGCAAACTGCTCTTGCACAAAGAGCAGATCGCTCGTCTGGGCAGCCGTGCTTCGGAAAAAGGGTTGACGATCGTTCCGCTGCGTCTGTATTTCACACGCGGCAAAGCGAAAATTGAAGTAGGTCTGGCGCGCGGCAAAAAACTTTGGGACAAGCGCGATGCCGCAGCGCGCCGTGACGTGGAGCGCGAAATCTCGCGGCACGTCCGCTAGGCATGCGCGGAAATCGCCCGCAGCGGGCTCTGGAGCAACAACTCCTGCAATCCGGAATTCTGCGTGAAGGGGAACGTCTGCTGATTGCATGCAGCGGCGGTCCGGATAGCGTCGGCCTTGCCGCGCTGCTTCACGCCGTAGCGGAAACGTTGGATTTGCAGCTCACACTTGGACACGTGAACCACGGCACGCGAGGGTCCGCGTGGCAAGACGAAGCCGTCGTGCTGGGCCTTTGCGCGGCGCTCGGAATTCGCGCGCTCGTTTCCAACGTTGCTGCCGCGCGAAATGACGAGGCCTCGTTACGGCAAATCCGCTACCGCGCCCTGAGCGGCATGGCGCAGAAATGCGGGGCGGGCGCCGTCGTGACGGCTCATACAGCGCAAGACCAGACCGAGACCGTCTTGCTCGCACTTTTCCGCGGCACCGGGCCCGCGGGCCTGGCCGGGATGCCGGAACGCCGATCCCTTTCGGACGGTGTTGAGTTGCTTCGTCCTTTGCTCGGTTTTGAGCGGGCGACGCTTCACGCATACGTTTTGCGTACCGGTTTGCCGTATGCCGTCGATCCGACCAACCAGGATACCGGATACCGGCGCAACGCCGTGCGGCAGGCGCTTGAAGTGCTGCGGCCCCTCTTCCCCGGCTTGGATAGGGCGGTTTCTCGCGCCGCGGGGTTGGTAGGCGAGGAGGCCGCCGGAACCCCTCGCGCCTCGAAGCGGCGTGAACTGCGTGATTTGCTGGCCCGCCATGACGCCCTCGAGAATGTCGATCTGATGCACGTCGCCGCGGCAGTGCGTGCTTTGGAACATGGCGGCTCGGGTCGTTTTCACATGGCCCCGGGGGTCGAATTGCACGTTCGCGATGGAGCCGTCTCCGTGTACCGTGAGGAAGGATGAACACAGAATCGCAGGAGCAGGCAATCGAGCAGGTCCTCTTCACTCCGGAAGAGATAGCCGCGTCGATCGGCCGTTTGGCAGCGCGGATAGGGGCCGACTACGCCGGGAAACCGCTGGTCGTACTCGGTGTGTTAAAGGGGGCGTTGTACGTGACGGCCGACCTTATTCGGGCGCTCTCGCGCATCCCGGGCGGGCCGGCAGTCGAATTGGACTTCCTGGCCGTTTCGAGCTACGGAAACGCAGACCGCTCAAGCGGAGAAGTTCAGCTTTTGAAGGATACGACCGAGGACGTCGCGGGCAAGCATGTGCTGATTGTCGAAGACATCGTCGACAATGGCCTCACGCTGCAGTACCTTCGGTCGTTACTTTCGGGACGCGGTCCGGCAAGTTTGCGGTGTTGCGTACTTTTCGATAAACCATACAATCGGCGGGTCGACGTACCGATTGACTATATAGGGCTCGTCGCACCCAACGAATTCGTCGTAGGGTACGGTTTGGACTACGGGGAAAGCTACCGTAATCTCCCCTACCTTGCGAAACTGCGTCCTTGGGTATTTTAGGTAAGGTATTGTAAAGAATATTGTGAGCAAGCAT
>DASRSF010000197.1:0-6176 GCA_035656615.1 Vulcanimicrobiaceae bacterium
ATGCGAAGCGATGCGCGTGGAATACGAGCTGAAATACCATTACGGCTATCCGCCGACCGTAAACGATCCCGCGATGAACAGCCTTGTGCGCGAGGTAGGCACAGCAGTCCTGGGCGCCGACAACGTCGTGTATCCGCACGACATCGTCATGTGGGCCGAAGATATGTCCTACATGCTGGAACAGCGCCCCGGCGCGTATTTCATCGTCGGTGCGCGCGGCCCTGAGCTTGGCACGTACCCGCAGCACAGCGCCAACTACGACATCGACGAACGCGCCCTCGAAGTGGGCTTCAAAATGATGGTTGGTTTGGGTCTGCAGCCGTAGACTGGAGCCCTCGTAACGTTCGTTATGGGCGCCGGTTGATGTCGTCGCGGATTGCTTGGGAAGCGTTGTCTGCGGCCTTTTTGAGCTTCTCTGCGCCGAATCGCAGTAGGCCGCCCAATTGCTCGGCGGCATCCTTGGTTTGGTCCTGGGTTTCGCGTAGGGCGTTTTGTACGCGTTCTTTGGTCTTCTCGTACAGCTCGTCGTTCATTTAGCGTTCCGTTACCGTAAGCACCCAGCGGATTGCGCGCGCGTACTGATCCAATTCCTGGACCGTGCGGCGGAGCCAGCCGGTGGAGATGTCCTCGTGAGGAATACCTGCGGCACCGCGCAACTGTTTCAGATGCAGCTGCGCCTGCTCGAGTTGCTGCTCGATTCCGGGCCAGCGTGTGCGCAGTGTTTCTTCCGAGGCATCGGGCGGGCGGTCGATCAGCGGGGGAGGCGCTGCGCCGGGATGGTGCATGCTGAATTCAAGGCGCGCCAGAGCGTATTCGCCGCTGACCCGGATGAACGAGGCGAGAAGCTGTACTAAGCGGACCTCCATTTACGGGAGCGCTTTCACGCCCCGCCGAACGGGCCCTGTCGTGAACGAGGTTGGTGATTCCCGGCGTTACGTGATCGTCGGAAACGGTTTTGCCGGCACGACGGCCGCGGAACAATTGCGTAAGCACGATCCCACGTGCAGCATCACGCTCTTCACGGACGAGGCGTATACGCTCTACAACCGGATCGCGCTTCCGCCGCTGCTGCGCAAACAAGTTACCGAACAAAAGGTCATCATGCGCGACGTCGCTTGGCATGAAAAGCAAAGCATCGACCTGCATTTGGGTACGCGCGTGGAGCGCGTCCAGCCCGAAGAACGCATCGTCACCGCCGACGGCAAAGCGTATCCGTACGACGCGCTCCTGATCGCCACCGGCGGACGGCCCAATCGGCATCCCGCACCGGGTTCGGACGGCGCGAACGTGTACAACTTTCAATACATGACCGATACGCTGGCGATTTCCCGCGAACTCGAAACCGCGAAGGCGGCGGTAGCAATTGGCGGCTCGTTTATTGCCTATGAACTTGCCGAGGCATTCGTCTCCCGCAAGGTGGAAACGCATTGGATTATGCGCGGGCCGCGCGTTCTTCATCGCATGCTGGACGAGGTCGCGGGCGAGCTGATCGACCAAGCCGCCCGCAACGACGGCGTGCACATGCATTATAACGACGAGATCGCCGAGTTCGTCCGCGACAACGGCGTCGTGCGAAAGGTCCGCCTCAAGAGCGGCACGGAGATCGAAGCGCAATGTTACGGCGTGGGATTGGGCCTGACGATGAACACGGAACTTGCGCAAGACACGGCGATCGAAACCAGCAAGAACGGCATTCTTTGCGATGCCGGTTTGGAGACGAACGTGCGCGGGATCTTCGCGGCCGGCGACCTGGCCGACTTCTACGATCCGATTCTGGAGATGCGGTACCGGATGGGCACATGGAACAACGCCGGCGCTCACGGCAAGGTGGCCGCTCAGAATATGATGGGCGGTGAAATGAAATACGACGACGTTCCCGAGTATTCGAGTCTGTTATTCAAAGGTCAGACGATCACGCAGTTCGGTCTTTCACCCGAATACCGCAGCGACATCGAAACGGTTTGCACGGTCGATCGCGAAAAAAAATGGTACCGCGCCTTGTACTTTTGGGAGGATCGTCTCGTGGGCGGATGCTTCATGGGCAAGGGCAACCGCAGCGGAAAGCGGCGCTACGTCGAAACCATTAAATCGAAAGAGCGCTTTCCGAAACCGCAATGGACCGAAATGCTCCACTGGACCCACGAATAGATGGTTACACGCTGACCGTTGTCCCGCGCGCGGCGACGTTTGCTACCCAGTTGTATTTTGCCCGTACGAGATCGCAGAGCGCTTGAGCGGAGACCGGGTCGCCGTGCACGGCGTACAACACCGGCTTTGAATCGCACGTGTCCAGCCACTGCTGAATTTCATTGCGATCCGCGTGCGCGCTGTACCCGCTTATGAGCCCGATGTTCGCGTGAACGGGTAATTGATCGCCGTAGATTTTGATTGTCGGAGCGCCATGGGTGAGAAAGAATCCGAGCGTGCCCATCGACTGGAAACCTACGAACATAATCGACGCCTTCGCGTCGCCGACATTGTTGTACAGATGGTGGAGCACCCGCCCTCCCGCCGCCATACCGCTGGCCGAAACAATGATGCACGGCCCCTGCACGCGATTAATCGCCTTGGATTGGTCGGTAGTCACCGCAACTGTCAGGTTACCGCATCCGAATGGTTTGCCGTTGGAATCAAAAGGGATCGGCTTGTGGGCATTCGGGAAGTCTCGAAAAACGTCGTCCACGTGCGCGGCCATCGGGCTGTCCAAGAACACCGGAACCTTGGCGAGCTCCGCATCGACGGCTTGCAACTGCCCGATGGAAAACAAAATTTCTTGCGATCGTTCAACGGCGAACGCGGGAATAACAGTAGCGCCGCCGCGCGCTACAGCGGCACTGAGCATCTGATGCAATGTCCCCAGAGCATCCGGAGGATGAACCCGATCTCCATATGTCGATTCGCAAATTAACACGTCGGCCGGACCGATCGCTTGCGGATCGAAGAGCAATGCGCGGTTGTACCGGCCGATGTCGCCGGAGAACACGATGCGCTTTCCCGAGCGCGTCGACATTTCGACGAATGCCGAACCGATGATGTGCGCAGCATTGCGGTAAACGGCAGCCATGCCGGCAACGGTAAACGGCGTTTCAAGGTCGACGGTTTGGATCTGATGCATGACGCGCTGTACGTCGGCTTCAGTGTAGAATGGCGGCGGCGCGTAATGTTCTTCATGCAGCCCGCGCTGCGTCAAATGCGCTTGCAGGTTCACTGCGTCTTCCAACACGATGCCGATAAGCGCACGGGTAGCGGGCGTGCAATAAATCGTTCCTCGAAAACCGTCGTGCACGAGTTTTGGAAGATAGCCCACATGGTCGATGTGTCCATGCGTAACAACGACGGCGTTGATTGCGCTCGGCGCGATGGGCAGCGGAACACTATTGAGTGCGACGATGTCGTGCGTTCCTTGGAAAAGCCCGCAATCGATGAGCACGTGGCGTCCGTCGCATGAAAACAAGTGTTTGCTGCCGGTGACGGTTCCGGCAGCACCGATGAAGGTTATTTCAGCCACGGCTCTCCTGTACGATCCGCGGTCGCGGACGGGGTGGAGGCATCGGCGGTTGCGCCACCGTGCGATCGAAGGCTTTGGAGCTGGGAATCATGCTGCTGCGGTAGAGATCCAAGCAGCGGTCGACCAGCGCCTCGGGGTCGCGGTCCGCAATTAACAGCGAACCCGTTTCCTTATGGACGAGTTTTGCTATGCGCTCAAATTCATTCGATATACCACCGGAGTCAAGCAAAATGCCGATGAGCTTGCCTTCATCGTACGCAATGCAAAACTCCCCGAGCGTTCCGCTTCGGCCGCCGGCGAAGAGGACGAAATCCGAACTGTGAATGTTATGCGTTTCGCGCCCCATTAGGCCCGAACCGGTAAAGACGATGCATGTGTACGGCTGCAGCGGCGAACCGTAGACGTTGACGTGCTCCTCGGGCGAAAGCGCAGGAGAAACGCCCAAGCTCACACCGCCGGCCTCATGCGCACCCATGACCGCTGCATGCGGTAGGCCGGGACAAGCTCCGGTCACAATCGTGCAATCCCGCTTGGCGATCTGCGCACCCATGCGCCGCGCCAACTCGAGCTCGCCGTCCGAAATCGGCCCGCCCGCCGATCCCATAAGCCCAACCTGTATTTTCATTTGAAATGGCGCTCCGGCCGAGCCTGCGCGCCCCCCGCTTTGCGGGGCCCCGCTATTGGTGCTGCGCGTTTGTTTGACGTTTGTGACATGGTGGGTCTCCGGGCGCGCGTACAATGAGAATGTGATTGAAGGGCAAGGTCGCGGTTCGGTGCGGTCATACGAGGACCTACAGGCGGGGTGGAAAGCGCTTCGGGGGACGGGCGATGTTTCCGTGCGTGAGGTTGCGTGCGAGGGAACGGCGCGTACGCTGCTTTGTGCGCAGTGGGGTGCGCAAAGTGCACCGGCGATTGCGCTGTCAGCCGGTGTTCACGGCGACGAACCTGCCGGGCCTTGGGCGCTGCTCGCTTGCGTACAGAACGGCGAACTCGATCGGCGCTTTTCGTATCGTGCGTGGCCCTGCATGAACCCCAGCGGTTACGCCGCCGGTACCCGCGCGAACGCGGACGGTAATGATGTGAATCGAAGCTTCGGACGCGGCGGGGGCACGCCGGAATCGCGAGCCATTTTAGTATCGAACCGCAATCGCAAGTTCGAACTCTCGCTCGATCTGCACGAGGACGTTGATGCGCAAGGCTTTTATTGCTACGAGTATGGCGGCGGCGGAATTGGACGCGCGGTAATCGACGCGGTGCGCCAAGCGGACTTCCCCGTCCAAGACCTTCAGACGTGTGACTTGGGTGCACCCCTTGAGGCCGTGGAGCTCGACGACGGCGTCGTGCGGCCCGTATATGAATCCGAGAGCGGCCATATCGGCGGCCTTTCCTATACGATGACAATCGTACGGCACGCGGCGCGCCGCGCGCTCACGCTTGAAACGCCCGCAGCGCTGCCGTTCGAGCGGCGGGTCGCCATTCACAGGATTGCGGTAAAGGCCGCGATTGGCGCCATTTCGAACGCTCACGACCATCATGGCTGAACGCGATTCCCTTGAAGTAGACGTGCTGTTTGTCGGCGCAGGGCCCGCCTCGCTCGCAGGCGCCATCCGGTTGATGCAGCTCGCCAAGGCAGCCGGCAAAGAACTCGAAGTTCTGGTGATCGACAAGGCCGGCGAGATCGGCAATCACGGAATCTCCGGCGCAGTTCTGGATCCGAAAGCGCTCGATGAACTGCTGCCCGACTGGCGCGATCGAGCTCCCGTTGAAGCTCCGGTGAGCAGCGATCAACTTTGGGCGCTTACGAGCGGGGGCCGTCTCAAAGCGCCGATCGTGCCGCCGATGATGAACAATCACGGAAAGTATGTCGCATCGCTGCAGAAGATCGTCAAATGGATGGCGCAAGAGGCGGAAACCGCGGGCGCGCAAGTGTTCGGAGAGTTTCCGGGACAAGAACTTTTGTGGGACGGCGATCGCGTCATCGGCGTTCGTACCGGCGACAAGGGATTGGACAAGCACGGAAACCCGAAACCCAATTATGAACCGGGCGCAGACATCTTTGCAAAAATTGTCGTACTGGGTGAAGGTCCCCGGGGCACGCTTGTAAAGCAAGCCGTTCCGCGTTTGAACTTGGACGAGCATCGCGAACCGCAAGTCTATGCGGCGGGCGTAAAGGAACTTTGGCAGTGTCCGCAAGGCAGCGTGCAGCCCGGAAGCGTGATTCACACGTTGGGATATCCGTTGCCGAACGATACGTTCGGCGGCGGCTTAATCTACGGGATGGCGGGCGACGTGCTCGACATCGGATTCGTTGTAGGACTCGACTACAAAGATCCCACGACTGATCCCCAGAATCTGTTGCAGCTCTTTAAACAGCACCCTTCTATCAAAGCGATGTTGCAAGGCGCCAAACTGCTGCGATACGGCGCCAAAGCGATACCGGAAGGCGGTCTATATGCAATGCCGCGACTTTACGACGACGGTTTGCTGCTGATCGGTGATTCGGGCGGTTTCCTGAACGGGATGCGTCTCAAAGGCATTCACTTGGCCATGAAGTCCGGCATGCTGGCCGCCGAAACGGCGCTCGCGGCAGTGCAGGCGCAGCGGTTCGACCGCGAGCAGCTCTCGCAGTTCGAATCGCGTTTCAAGGACTCGTGGGCCTACGATGAAC